>CAYJHX010000105.1:0-6525 GCA_964369395.1 uncultured Desulfovibrionaceae bacterium | reverse complement strand
ATTCTTCGCAAACGCAAACGCCTTCGGCGCCCGTTGGGTGGCTACTTCGTCGCTATGCTCCTCGCAATGACCTAGTATTACAACAAAAGTCATTGCGCGCGAAGCGAAGCAATCTATGTATTACAAAGCACATGCGCAAAATTTTTCTTTTGGGCATCATGCACAATAGCGTGGGCGTGCTCTTTGCATTGGGTACAGGCCTCTCGTGGCACGTGCACACACAGCGAAAGCCCCACTTTGCGCGATTGACTTTCAGTACAGGTGATGCCGGGACATGCGTCACACAATAAGGTTTTTTCTTCTTGTTTATCGCAAATCATATCGGTATCATAATAAATTTCGCGAGAACGCGCCCACCACGGGCCTGTTATGCCATAGGCCTGACGTACAGATGTACCTTCGTGGGGGGTGCTTGGCGGATTATGGTAGAGATGGAGGGTTTCGTCACACAGCGCAGCTATATACTCACTGATTTCTTGCTTTTGTTCGGCCATGGCTGTGGTCCATTGCGGCTCGTAAATGGCAGAAAAATCTTTTTCTGCCAAGGCTAAGCATATGGCTAAATTCACATAGGGCAAGGCGTCGCGTATGGCATAGCCGCCTTCTAGCACAGCAATGTCTGGTTTCAAAAGAGAGGTTAAGCGGGCATAGCCTTGAGCTGTAAGGCGCATATTGGCTAATGGATCGGTAAAATGATTGTCTTGTCCGGCAGAATTGACGACGAAATGCGGCTGAAAATCTGCCAAAATAGGCAAGACGCAATGCTCCATGGCATAGAGATACCCCGCGTCGCCCGTATGCGGGGGAAGGGGAATATTAATGGTTTTGCCAAGGGCTCCGGGGCCGCCACATTCGTGCAGAAAACCGGAACCGGGGTAGAGGGTACGCCCGTCTTGGTGCAAAGAAATAAAAAGGGTGTTGGGATCATTCCAAAAAATATCTTGGCTGCCGTCGCCATGGTGACAATCGGTATCTACTACTGCAATGCGTAAAGGCCCTTGGGGAGAGCACGGGGCGCAGCTACGCATAAAGTCCAGCATAATGGCTTCTATATTGATATTACAAAAGCCGCGATTTCCATGAGTAATACGCATGGCATGGTGTCCGGGCGGGCGCACCAAGGCAAAGGCGCGCTTGCACTGTTTTTGTAAGACCAGCTCCGCCGCTTTAAGGGCGCCGCCTGCCGAGGCCAAATGTGAGGGCGTACACACTTTTTCGGCGCTGGGCAAACAAAAATGTGTACGCTCTACGTCGGTAAAATTGGCAAGGCGCGGGCGATACTCCACAATGCCCGGCATATCAAAAAGCCCTTCTTCCATGAGCTGATCTTGGGTATAGAGCAAGCGTTCCTCACGCTCGGGATGCGTGGGGGATATGGCCCAATCAAAAGCCGGAAAGAAGATGATGCCTAGATCGTGCATGGGGTAAAAGCATTCCTATTAATCGTCAAAAACGTCTTCGTCGGCGTTCTCAAAAATATCAGAAGCATAGCGGGGATGGCTTACCATTTGAGCAAACTCGCTTAAAGCTTGCACAAAGGCCATATTACTGGCGGCATGGGCCACAAAAAGCACGTCATCAAAATCGCGTAAGACAAAAATTCCGCCATTTTCTTTGGTGTTGCGGTAGACTTCGCACCAGACTTTACTATCATCGCCAAGGCAAGAATGCACTTCCCACGGACTGGTGGGAGCGCCTGTACTACTGCAGGGAACGCTCAGGGCATCAGTTGGGGTGCGTTCAAGTCGTTTACCTGTCCATGTGATATTATAAAACTCCATACTCATGATAGTCTCCTTATCAGCCTGTTAGCTTAAGTTATCAAAGAAGACTTTGCCCCAATGGGGATAATCAGTCAAGGCTTGCCAAAACTTTTATGCACTCTTCTAAGACGATTTCTGGAGATTGGCTGGCATCTACTACGCAAAAACGTTGTGGGTCGTGCTGCACTTGTTCTTGATAGGAGTTGTATACTTTTGTGTGAAAATGAATGCTTTGAGAGTCAAACTTTCCTTCGCTTTCCTGCATATTGGTGCTTGCATTACGGGCATGAGCGCGAGCTAAACCTTGGGTTACGGGCAAATCTAATAAAAGCACCTTGTGAGGAAGCAAACCATCAATGGCCATGGCATTGAGCGTGCGTAAGGCTTCTACATCAAGGCCTCGTCCGCCCCCCTGATAGGCTATGGTGGAGTGGATAAAGCGATCACACAGAACAATGTGCCCTTGAGCTAAGGCCGGACGAATAACGTGCTGTACGTGTTGCGCCCTATCAGCCAGAAAAAGAAAAAGCTCCGCTTGCGAACAAATTTCTGAGCGAGTATCCAGCAATAAGGCGCGTAACGTTTTGCCAAGCTCAGACCCTCCGGGTTCGCGTGTGCATAGTACATGGCGCCCAAGCCGTTCATAATGGGCGGCTAGGCCACGTATAAGCGTGGATTTGCCGCTTCCTTCTATGCCTTCAAGGGTGATGAACATGAGAGCCCCCTAGTTCAATAGTGTTGAAAAACGCCATTTGCGGTGTCAATATACCCTGAATATTGCGGTTCAGGATATATTTTTCAACAATGTGTTATTTATCTGACGGTTTCATAAAGTCAAAGAGGCCAAAACTTTGCTTGCTTTCTTCACGATTTTTTTTCGAGGACGTATTGCTTTCAGGCATTTCTTCAGAATGTTCTTCAAAAGCCTCTGTAGGCGTCTCTGCAATAGGTTCTTGCGAAGAAAGCCATGCGCTGTCTTTTTCTGGCTCTTCTGGTAGCTCTCCCTCTTTGGGCTCTTCTTCTGATTCTTGATGTACTTCTTCTTGTGCTTCTGATGCTTCTGGCGCCTTTGGCGTTTCTGGCTCTTCTTGCACCTCTGGCATTTCTTGCGCTGTTTCTTGCTTTTTGGCAGCTTCTGCTATTTTTTCTAACGTCATTTCTGCTAGCAGAATTCTTTCTTGTGACTCTTGTTCGCTTTGGTCTGTAAGAGTAGGGATTTCCTCTTCCTCAGGCAGGGGCGTTGCGTATGCCAGTATTTCGTCGACGTTTTCCTCTGCGCTGATGGACGAGACTTCTTCTGCAATACCGAAATTTTCTTCTAGGGTGCTGGGATTGTCCTTTACGCTGACGGGCGAAACTTCTACTGCGTCGAAGTTTTCTTCTACAGTAGTAAAGCTTTCTTCTGGGGTAGCGGCGGACGGAATCTCTTTTACGCCATTAGGGCTTTCTTCTGCGATTTCAATGTTTTCTTCTATGGCGCTGAAGCTGTCTTCTACGGCCTCGAAGTCTTCGTTTGCAACAGGAGAGCTTTCTTCTAAGGCCTCGAAGTTTTCGTTTGCGGCGCTGGAGCTTTCTTCTGCAGTAGAAACAGGGAAACTCTCTTCGATGCTTGCGCTAAAAATAGGGTATTCTTCGGTTTCTGAGAGGGGAAATAATTCTTCCGTTTCTGGCTCAGGGGTTTGAGCTGTAAAATATTCGGGGATTGCGGGAACTTCTGGAACATGGGACATATCGGATAGAGAATCTGTAGCATAGTCCCTTTCGCTAAAAGAAGAATCAGCATGTTCTTGACCTTCGTATACCACGTGTTCGTAAGGCTTGTCTTGGGTAGCAACAAGAGAGCTGGCTGTAGTATGCACAATTTCTTGTTCGGGCAAGGTTTTGGGTTCTTGCACTGCTCTAGGTGCTAGGGGAGCGGGGGGTGCTTGAAGAAGGCGAGGCGTACGTAAAGGCTGATACATATATCTTTCTAGTGTACGCTGATAATCTGACCAGCCTTCTTCTTCGGGGCTAAAGGAAGTAAATATTTGGCGACATTGGGCCATTTTAGCATCGATATTATCCACATAGTGTAAGAGCATGGCTTCGGGAGTTTGCGGTACTCGGGCCGAACCAAATTCGTAAGAGCCGTGATGGCTCAAGATAAGATGCTTAAAATGCTGTCTGTATTCTTCTTCTAATTGGGCTTCTTCCATATGGGGCAAGAGATTTTCCAGGGCCAAATGCATATGTCCCAATAAACGGCCTTCTGTGGTGTAATCGGTTAAGACTCCGTAGGAAAACTCCCAAATTTTGCCTATATCATGAAAAATGGCACCGGCCAAAAGGGCTTGCCTATCTAGCTCGGGATAATGCTTGGCTATGCTCATGGCTAATTTGGCCACTGAAAGGCTGTGCTCTAGCAAGCCGCCTCTGTAGGCATGGTGCACATTTTTTGCGGCGGGGCAAGCCATCCAAGCAAAGCGAATATCAATATTTTTGAACACAGAAAAAGCAAAGTCTAGCCACGGCTTATGTGTGAATTCTGCACGGCACAAGTCTTCTAATTCTTGCCACATATCCTCTGTATCAAAGGGGCTTGAGGGCACATAGAGGGCCATGTCCAAAGCGTCTCTTTCGCCAAGGCTAAGCAAACGTAAGCTTTCAATATTCATTTGAATTTGGTCGCGATACATATCGGTACGCCCTTGTATTTCCACAAAGGTTCCCGTAGGGAGTTCGCTAAAATTTTGGCTTAGGGGGCTCCAGATTTTGGCCTCTATAGAGCCCGTGGCATCGCGTAATTCTATTTTCCAAAAAGGGCCATTGCGAGCTTGGTGCTGAGAAGCAGCGCTAAGGATATATATGCCGTTTATTTCTGCATGGGGGGGAATATTTTGTATTGCTTTGTGCTCTTGCATTTTTGCCCTTTTATCTGTATTTTTTGAAAAAATGAAAGTATTTCGCATTGTGCTTGTATAAGAAAAGTAAGGGGGGATTTTCCCCTTTTTTGGAGGACTTGTCAATTGAACATTTTGCTATCTAACGATGACGGTATTTATGCTGTGGGCTTGCGCGCGTTGTATACGGCTTTTACCGAAGCAGGACATACCGTGTATGTGGTTTCACCCATGGCGGAACAGTCGGCCGTGTCTAATTCCATTACGGTCTTTCAGGCTTTGCGAGCCAAAGAAATATCAGAAGCGGGATTTACCGGAATGGGCGTACATGGCACCCCTGCCGATTGTGTGAAATTGGCGCTCAAGTCGCTGTGTCCTAAAAAACCGGATATTGTTATTTCTGGTATCAATTCTGGCCCCAACGCCGGTTCGGACATACGTTATTCCGGTACGGTGGCGGCGGCCTGTGAGGCGGCTTTTGCTGGGTATAAAGCCATGGCAGTTTCGTACGACGACTATCGCCCCACAGACTTGCTCGAGCAAGCGCGGCACACGGTGACTTTGGCTGAAACGTTGCCGTGGGAGAACATTCCGCCGCGTTGTGTGGTTAATGTGAACTACCCCAAAAGGCCGGTGGCAGAGGCTCTTGGGGTACGCACCTGTTTTCAAAGCTCTGCCCTATGGGACGATAATTATGGCGAGCGCCAAGACCCGCGCGGCAACCCGTATTGGTGGCTACATGGCGAACTACGCACGCAAGATGTAGAAGAAGGGTCTGATAGAGATTTATTGACCAAGGGCTATATTACTGTAACCCCCATACGTTTTGAGTATACGCATACGGAATGCTTGGCAGCGCTGGAAGGGTGTTTTCAAAAGTAGTAAAAACACACTCGTTAACTAACTTGTTTTTTTGTGGTTTTATTATGTAGAGAATTTTTATGCGTAACAATGGAGAGCCTATGGAACCAATAAATTCTATAAAAAAAACCTGCTATAAAGCCTGGCAAAGGCAATTGCTCTCGGGGTTTAATGGCAATGTCTCTATACGCCAAGGGCATGAAATCACCATTACACGCAGTGGCGCTGCCAAAGGCGCATTACGTACCCAAGATATTTGTGTACTTAATCTTCAAGGAGAGCTACTTTCAGGGGCAAAGCCTTCTTCTGAAGCGTCCATGCACGTGCGTATTTATGCTCAACGCCCCGACGTGGAAGCCATCGTGCATTGCCACCCGCGCCACCTTTTGGCCCTAGAAATATACCTTTCCACCGTGCACAGCTCTTTACAAAGCTTGCAAGAAAACTTCTTAAAAATTCCTATCTTTGAAGCACAAATGCTTAAAGATTCCTTGGCTTTTGCGCCAGACTTTGCCCCCGGAAGCGAAGAGCTAGCCCAAACTGTGGCAGAATGCGCCACGCACCACGACGCCATATGGATGGCTCAGCACGGTCTAACCTGTGTAGGGAAAGATGCTGTATCAGCCCTAGCCCTTGCAGAAGAATTAGAGCATTTGGCCGCAGTACAATTACTAGCACGAGGAACTTTCTAAATGCTTGATAATATTTGGGGAGAGGAACTTTTTTAATGTTTATTAATACTCTGGGGGAGGGACCTTTTTGAAAAAAGATCGCCTCCCCCAGACCCCCACCCCCCAAAACTTTTCACCCGAATTTTCCTTTCGGAAAATTCGTCACTCCGCATGCCATTGAAAACTCAATAATAAACGACATGAATTGTTTCGCTCGCAATGACTTTCGTTGTAATACTAGGTCATTGCGAGGAGCATAGCGACGAAGTAGCCACCCAACGAACAGCAAAGCATCTATGATTTTTTAATTGTGCAGAACTCTCAATTGTGCCAGTAAAAAATTAAAGCTCT
>CAYJHX010000104.1:0-6546 GCA_964369395.1 uncultured Desulfovibrionaceae bacterium | reverse complement strand
TAAGGAATGGGCGATGGGTGCACTTTGGCAGCCACAAGACCGGCAATGTGGGCCATATCTACCATCAATTTAGCGCCCACTTCGTCGGCAATGGCGCGAAAGCGAGCAAAATCGATAACACGCGCATAGGCAGAACCGCCGGCCACAATAAGAGCTGGCTTATGTTCTTTGGCGAGTTTTTCCAATTGATCATAGTCTATGCGGCCGGTTTCTTTTTGCACACCGTAAGAAACGATATTAAAGAGACGACCGGAAAAGTTTACAGGGCTACCGTGAGTCAAGTGCCCACCGTGGGACAAATCCATGCCAAGCACAGTATCGCCAGGTTTAATGCAGGCAAAATAGGCGGCCATGTTGGCTTGAGAGCCGGCATGGGGCTGCACATTGGCGTATTCGCAACCAAAAATGGCTTTAGCACGGTCAATGGCAATATTTTCGGCCATATCTACATATTCGCAACCGCCATAATAGCGTTTGCCGGGATAGCCTTCAGCGTATTTGTGGGTAAGCACAGAACCTTGCGCTTCGCGCACCGCAGGGGAAACAAAATTTTCCGAAGCAATGAGCTCTAATTTGCTCATTTGGCGGTCAGACTCTAGACCAATAACCTTGGCTACTTCTTTATCTTGCAAGAGCAATTCGAACATAGTATTCCCTATTTTTCCCAGCGTTTAAAGATAAGACTGGCATTGGTGCCGCCAAAACCGAAAGAGTTGCACATGGCATAGGTGCATTGCACTTTTTCGGAGCCTTTACTCATATAATTTAAGTCGCATTCAGGGTCTGGTGTATCTTGGTTGATGGTGCCCGGAATCATGCCTTCATGTAAAGCCAGCACCGTAAAGACGCTTTCAATACCGCCGGCAGCGCCAAGCAAGTGCCCCGTCATAGACTTCGTGGCAGAAATACGAATATTCTTGGCGTGGTCACCAAAAACCAACTTGATGGCTTTAGTTTCACAGGCGTCGTTCAAATAGGTAGAGGTACCATGAGCATTGATATGTTCGATAACCTCAGGGCCCACATTGGCATCACGCAGAGCGTTTTTCATGGCGCGAGCCATGCCTTCACCAGATTCGTGAGGGGCCGTCATATGGTAGGCATCGCAAGAAGTGCCGTAGCCTACAAGCTCAGCATAAATGGTGGCGCCGCGCGCTATGGCTGCGTCCATATCTTCTAAAAGCAAAAAGCCTGCCCCTTCGCCAATGACGAAACCGTCTCTATCTTTTTCAAAAGGACGGGAAGCCTTGGTGGGGTTATCATTATTTTGTGTAGAGAGCGCTTTTAAAGCTGTAAAACCGGAAACGCCCAAGGGGGTTACGGTGGCTTCTACACCACCGGTAATGACGGCATCGCTGCGCCCTAAGAGCATTTCGCTAAAGGCTGTGCCTATGGCATGCAAAGCCGAAGCACAAGCGGTGGTGACAGTGACGTTATTACCCTTGGCACCTTCAAAAATAGCTACCTGCCCTGGGCCCATGTTAGAAATAAGCATGGGAATCATGAAAGGAGAAATTTTGTTGGGACCGGAAGAAAGTAATTTAGAGTGAAAAGTTTCAATGGTATGCAAACCACCAAGACCGATACCAAGAATAACGTCAGTACGCTCGGCATTACTATCGTCAATGACAAATTTGGCATCTTGCACAAGAGCTTTACCTGCAGTCACAGCAAATTGTGTAAAACGATCCATGCGCTTAGCCTGTTTAGCAGGTATATGCTCATCTGCTTTAAAGTTTTTCACTTCCCCGGCAATGCGTGAATCGTATTCGCTGGCATCAAACAGGGTAATGGGGGCAATACCAGATTTACCTGCGATTAAGGCTTCCCAGGTGCTCTGCACATCATTGCCAAGAGGTGTCAAGGCCGAAAGTCCTGTGACCACAATACGCCTGCGACTCATGTAAACTCCTTCAAAAAATGGTAGGTAAAAAAAACACAACACGGCATGACCAAAATAGCCTGCCGTTATCCCGCCCAGTATAAGAGCGGGCGTGTCTCAAGTTTCTTATACTTCGCAACTCTCACCATAAAGAGAAGCAAAAAATTTGAGGCCTATGCTTAAGAAATAAGGGGAGCAAGCTCCCCTTCCGAAGCTTATTTGCCTTCAATATAAGAAATAGCGTCTTGCACTTTCAAGATTTTTTGAGCGTCGTCATCGGCGATTTCGATGTCAAATTCTTCTTCCATGGCCATGATAAGTTCGGTCAAGTCCAAGGAGTCAGCGCCAAGGTCTTCCACAAAGGAAGCGCCGGGCTTTACTTCTTCAGCGGAAACGCCCAATTGCTCTACAATAATATTCGTTACTTTTTGTGCTACATCAGACATATTTGCCTCCAAATGCAATGTTTGATTTTAAAGAAAGCCAAGGATATATTCCATGGCTGATACGTATTAACTATACATGCCGCCATTGACGGCAAGAATTTGTCCTGTAATATAAGTAGCTTTTTCCGAAGCTAAGAAGGCCACGGCATGAGCCACCTCGTCCACAGAGCCCATACGCTTTAAAGGAATGGCCTCTTCGTATTTTTTGCGAATATCTTCGGGCAAAGCGGCGGTCATATCGGTTTCGATAAAACCGGGAGCTACGGTATTTACTGTGATATTGCGCGATGCCAGCTCTTTAGCAGCGGCCATGGTCATGCCATGCATACCGGCTTTGGCAGCAGCGTAATTTACCTGCCCTGCATTGCCATTTTGCCCCACCACAGAAGAAATATTAACGATGCTACCGCAACGTTGCTTGCTCATAATTTTTGCAGCTTCGCGTAAGCACACAAAAGCGCCGCGCAAATTAATACCAAGCACATCATCAAAATCGCTTTCTTTCATGCGAATGAGAAAACCATCTTTCGTGATACCGGCATTATTTACCAAGACAGAAAGTGTGACCTTATCTTTAATGTGCTCAGCAAAAAAGGCACTTACGGCTTCAGCATCGCCCACATTCAGGCAAAAAGCCTGCGCTTTGCCACCGGCTTTAACAATGTCATCAGCCACTTGCTGAGCTTCTTGGGGTTTGCTTACATAGGTAAGGTAAACTTGGAAACCGGCCTTAGCAAGTTCATTGGCAATGGCTTTGCCTATGCCGCGCGAACCGCCTGTAACCAATGCTGTTGCTTGTTTATCTTGCATAAATATCCTTTTTTGTGTGTCCTTATACGGGGTTATAAACGCTTGAGCTATCTTCAAGGCGTTATAAAGCACCCGTTAAGAGGAGTTCACACGAAAGTGTCACCCTTAGTTATGGTGAAAGCTTCATGGCTATATCGTAAAAAAGCCCAAATTTCAAGGCGTAATGCGGTTGTCCAAAAAATATTTATGAAAAATCGATGAGTCCGCCGCCCCATGTAAAGCCTGCCCCCACAGAAGCTACCATGGTTTTTGTACCTTGACCTATTTTACCCTGTTCGCGTGCATCTTGTAAGGCAAGGGGCACAGAAGCTGAAGAAGTATTGCCGTATTTTTGCACATTGGCAAAAACCTTTTCTTCTGGCAACTGCAAACGCGAACCCACAGCTTCAATAATGCGCAAATTGGCTTGATGTGGTACATATAAGTCTACATCTTCCAAAGTCCGCTGGCTTTGTTCAAGCACTTCACGGGCCACTGCCACTAAGTTGCGCACGGCATGCTTAAAGACTTCCCGCCCTTGCATTTGCAAGAAAAACTCTTCGCCAATGCTATCGCCACACTTATACTCAAGGTGCGTGCCGCCGCCTATGGTGATAAGATCCCATAATTTTCCGTCGGTATGACAAATAACATTGCTCACCGAAGCCAAGGCCTTTTGTGGGGTAGCACGCAAGACCAATACGCCAGCACCGTCGCCAAAAAGTACGCACGTGGTACGATCGTTCCAATTCATTTTGCGGGTGAGAGCTTCTACGCAGACAAGCAACACCACAGCGTCAGGCTGTGTGGATAAAAAAGATTGGCTTAAAGAAAGCCCGTAAAGAAAACCTGAGCACGCGGCATTGAAATCCAGCGCCATAACAGTGCCGCAACCCAATTTGTGCGCCAACAAACTTGCGGTGGAAGGGCAAAGAAATTCGGGGGTGCAGGTAGCCAGAAGAATGTGCGTCACGTCTGCAGCTTGCAAGCCTGCTTCTGCCAAAGCTTTTTTTGAAGCTTTCAAAGCAATATCCGTAGCCTGCTCTCCGGCAGCAAGAACATGCCTTTGCTTGATACCTGTGCGTGTAGTAATCCACTCATCATTGGTATCTACCTTGCACATTAAATCTTGGTTCGTGAGGATTTGCTCTGGAACATAGGTTCCCAAGCCGTGGATATAGCAGTTGTTCTTCATGACACGCGTTCTCTTTTTTGGTGAAATCAATACTGCGGAGGAAGGAGGGTGCTACGAAGGTTACAGGGCGCGGCTAAAACGGGTGAGTTCATCATTAGCCATGATAGTTTGCGCCAAATGCTTGTTGGTGCCTTTGCGAACAAAAACCCCGCCCATACGCACAGCGCTACAAATGGCCTTGGCATTAGATTTACCATGACACACAAGAATAAGCCCTTGTAAACCTAAAAGTGGCGCACCGCCATATTCGGCATAATCTACTGTTTCTTTAAACTTTTTAAAGGCGCCCTTGGCCAATAAAGCACCCAGAGAAGGCAATATACCAGAAAGTAAATTTCTTTTTAAAATGCGAATAAGCGAGGTAGAAAGCCCCTCGCTGGTCTTTAGCACCACATTGCCCAAAAACCCATCGCAAATGGCCACATTCACATCGCCGGTAAAAAGGTCACGACCTTCGCAGTTGCCCGCAAAATTTAAATTTTGCGCCATTTTCAAAAGTTCGTAAGCTTCTTTCACTTGCGAATTCCCCTTGCCTTCTTCTTCTCCAATACTAAGCAAGCTAATACTTGGCGCCGAATACTCCATAATATCTCGCGCAAAAGCATTACCCATAAGCCCAAATTGAAAAAGATGGTAGGGTTTACAATCCACATTGGCCCCCACATCTAGCAAGACCAGCGGACTTTTTTCTGTGGGCATCAGCGTCGTTAATGCAGGACGTTCCACCCCTTGGATGCGCCCCACAATAAACATGCCGCAGGCCACCGTGGCACCAGAGTGCCCGGCACTGACCACGGCATGAGCCGCGCCTTCGCGCACAAGACGACAAGCCACTTGGATGGAGGCGCTTTTTTTGCGCCTCAACACATCCGAAGGCTTTTCATTCATATGCACCACATCATCAGCGTGAACAACTTCACAACGCACACCAGCTGTATTTTCCTGCTCCAATACCGCTTCTATTTTAGCGGTATCACCCACTAAAAGCAAAGCGAGATTATAGAGCTTAGCAGCCTGAATGGCGCCCGGCACCACAACGGAAGGCCCAAAGTCCCCCCCCATGGCGTCCACTGCAATGATGGGGCATTCGTCCATTAATTTTGGTCGTCAGCAGTAGAGATAATTTTGCGCCCTTTGTAGCTACCGCAGCTAGAGCATACAGAGTGAGGCACAGTAGGTTCGCCGCAAGAGCAGTAAATTACTGTGGGCATAGCTACACGGTCATGAGAACGACGCATGCCTTTTCTGGAACGAGATTTTTTGTTTTGTTGAACAGCCATAATAGTCTCCTTAAATATCGAATATTATTTCGATGCAATTTTGAGTGTGCGAAGCGCAGCAAGGCGAGGGTCTCCCTCGTCTTTTACGCAGGCACAAGAAGTAGCATTTAAATTTGCTCCGCAATCGGTGCAAAGCCCTTTGCAATTTTCGCGGCAAAGGGGGCGCATGGGGAGGGACAATAAAAATTCTTCCCAACACAAGCCGGCTATATCCAGCATGGGTATACCATTTTCCATGACAATATGGCCGTCCCTGTCCATAAGTTCATGGGCCATATCAGCATCTTCTTCGTCCTCTTCGTCTTCAAAGGGGACAGATTCGCCGGGGATGGCTTCAAAAGTATCTATTTCGTGTTCAATGCTGGTAATGGCATCTTCAGAACACAAGTCACAAGGTTGAGCCACTTGCCCGCTTAACGTGCCGCGCACAAGGCATCCGCCAGGCACGAGCAACAAAGAAAGCTGTGCTTTTAAAGGACTAAGCACTTTACATTCCACATCAAATTCTTGCATAGGCACAGACCATACTGCGGAATCATCCACAAATATGTCGCAACCTTGTGCCGGAATATCGCGTATTGCTTTATATAAAGTTCCCATACAACCCTCGTGAAATGTGCCTTTTACATGGCAATCCCCTTATCTGTCAAGGTATAAAATGGGGATTTTTTATCTCGTCTTGAGATTCTTTATGTAAAGCTTGCAAAGCGTCCACTTTTTGTATTTTAGGCAAGGTGCGTATGGCGGCTTCTGTGCGTGCAGCATTTTTTCTATCGCCGCAACAAGCAAAGGCGCACAATTCTACCGGACGGCGCCCACGGGTATACTTAGCTCCGCCCGATTTTTCGCCATTATGCTGCGCCAAACGGCGCTGCACATCGGTGGTAATACCACAATAAAGCGAATTGTCCGCACAACGTAAAAGATAGACGTACCATTGTTGCATGGTTTTTT
>CAYJHX010000103.1:0-6614 GCA_964369395.1 uncultured Desulfovibrionaceae bacterium | reverse complement strand
GAAAAAGGGTATAGATAAGTTTCCCCTTTACTATGCGAGGTAAGAAAAATGAAAAAAGATATCCATCCCAAAACCTACAAAGCCAAAATCTCTTGCGCTTGTGGTAACGAAGAACACTTGCTCACCACCAAGGGCGAGCAAATTTCTGTGGAAGTATGTTCTGCATGTCATCCCTATTATACTGGGAAACAACGCTTTTTGGATACAGCTGGTCGTATTGATCGCTTCCGCAAAAAGTACGCAAAATTTGAAAGCAAGTAAGCCCCAAGGGCAAAAGCGTAGATTCTTTACAGGATATACACAGCTTTTGTCTTTAACAGCCTAGCATTTACTGCGCTTTTTGTTGCCTCTCTCTTTTTGTAGAGAGAGAGGCAACGTCGGCGAAAAAGTATCTTTTACCCCATTTGTATAAAACAAGTTTAATGATAAGGGGCGTTTTAGCAAAGAGTTAAAAGATACTTTTCCGTGACCTTCCCTCCTCAAAGGAGACTACAATATACACTCCGAGAGGCAAGGCGCACATGGTATGCGTTGAGTCTCATGAGGCTTTGTCTTATATGAAGTTTTTTCCTTTACGCTCTTTTTTGGCCGCACTTGTGGCTAAAACTTGCCCTGTTGTTGGCGGTCAAGCCGTCATGGAAGGGGTTATGATGCGCCACCAAAGCCATTACGCTTTGGCCGTACGCCATGCTGACGGCAGTATTGTGGCCGAACGCAAACCTTGGTTTTCTCTCACCAATCATCCCTTACTTAAAAAACGCTTTCTTCGTGGCTTTCCTGTGCTTTTGGAAACGCTGGTCAATGGCATTAAGGCTCTTAACCGCTCTGCCGAACAAGCTGCCGAAGGCGAAAATGAAAAATTAGAAACATGGCATATTGTGGTCACCATGCTTGTGGCCCTTGGTATGGCCATTGTGCTTTTTGTGGTGGTGCCTCATCTGCTTTCCATTGTGATGCAATGGGTAGGCATTGGCGGCGATGTGCAAGCTTTGTCTTTTCACCTGTGGGACGGATTGTTTAAATGCGCCATATTTGTAGGATATATTCTTGCTATTTCCCTTTTGCCTGATATTCGACGCGTGTTTCAATATCATGGGGCCGAACACAAGGTTATTCATACCTTTGAGGGCGGCGGCGAAGTAACGGCCTACGAAGCCAGCCGCATGAGCCGTTTGCACCCGCGTTGCGGCACGACCTTTTTGCTTTTTGTTATTTGTATATCCATTGTATTGCATGCCCTTTTGGTACCCCTATTGCTTGCCCTTTGGACACCGGAAAATGCGGTGCTTAAACACACAGTTACTATTTTCTTTAAACTCATACTCATGATACCCATTGCGGCCCTTGCCTATGAACTTATTCATGCGGCCTCGCGTATGGGAGACACTGTACTTGGGCGTATTTTGCGCACCCCCGGCCTTGTGTTACAAAAATTGACCACCTACGAGCCGCACTACGACCAACTTGAAGTGGCCATTGTGGCTTTGTACGAAGCCCTTGGCGATGATGCTCCGGAGAATATTAGACCGGTGGATTATAAGCCTATGGCCGAATAGGCACTGCTGAAAAGGGCGATGTACTTCGCCGGACTTGTGTTTTGAGTAGCGAGGCAAAGGGACAGCAGCGCGTCCATGTATTTCAGCAAGCTTTGAGATTGTGCAAAGCTCTTGGTTAACAAAAAACACTTGTAAAATAATTCTTTACTACTAAAAGTATAAGCACATAAAGGAAAAAATATGTTTGCCAAGCTCGAAAGTTTGGAGAAAAAATATCTGGAGCTCGAAGGCCAATTGGCTGAGCCCGATGTTTTTGATGACCAAGACCGTTACCGTAAATTAACTAAGGCCCACGCCGATTTGCGCGATGTGGTGACGCTGTTTCGTGAACACCGCACTTTACGCGAACAATGCGAAGAAAACGCCCTCTTGCTAGAAGACAGCGACCCCGAAATGCGAGCCATGGCACAAGAAGAAATCAGTGCTGCCAAAGAACGTCTGCCAGATATTGAACATCAGCTGAAGATTTTGCTTTTGCCCACCGACCCACTGGATGGAAAAAATACCATCCTCGAAATTCGGGCCGGCACCGGCGGCGAAGAAGCAGCCCTCTTTGCGGCAGATCTTTTCCGCATGTACAGCCGCTATGCCGAGGTGAAAGGCTGGAAAGTAGAAATTATGAGTGAATCGGCCTCAGATACCGGTGGCTATAAAGAAATTATTTGCCTCATTTCCGGTGATAGAGTGTATAGCCAAATGAAATTTGAAGCCGGAACACATCGCGTGCAGCGAGTACCTGCCACAGAAACACAAGGACGCGTACACACCTCTGCCGCCACCGTGGCTGTGATGGCTGAAGCTGATGAAGTGGATATTGATATTCGCCCCGATGATTTGCGCATTGACGTGTACCGTGCCTCCGGTGCTGGCGGTCAGCACGTGAATAAAACCGAATCTGCCGTGCGCATTACCCACATTCCCACAGGTACCGTGGTTACTTGCCAAGACGAAAAAAGTCAGCACAAAAATAAAGCCTCAGCCATGAAAGTATTGGCTTCGCGCATTTTACAAGCTGAACAAGAAAAGCAAAATGCCAGCATGTCTGCCGACCGCAAAGCTCAGGTGGGCTCTGGCGATAGAAGCGAACGCATTCGTACCTACAACTTCCCGCAAGGGCGTTGTACGGATCACCGTATCAATTTGACCTTGTACTCCTTGGAAAAAATCATGGAAGGCGATATTGCACACCTTATGGATTCGCTTATTACCTTCTACCAAACCGAAGCTCTCAAAAATCAATCCAGCGATTAACGTTATTTGGTGAGAATTTTTTTAGAGGGGGAAAGGAAAGCCCTTTTGCTAGCGCGAAATGGGCCCTCCTTTCCCTCTGTTAATTTCCCCCCTCGCAAACTTCCTCCTCTTCACAAAACGCTCCTCTATTTCGAGAGACCTGCACAATTCTTAAAATTGCTAAGATTACATGGATTGCTTCGCTACGCTTGCAATGACTTTCGTTGTAATATTAGGTTATTGCGAGGAACGTAGCGACGAAGCAACCACCCAACAAGCGCCGAAGGCGTTTGCGTTTGCGAAGAATGAGCAATGGTGCAAATGGGCAGCAATGCATCCATGCATTTCTAATTGTGCAGAGGTCTTAAAGGGGGAGTATAGGGGCAGAGATAAACTTTTGAGTGTCGGCAAGCCTTTTCCCTGCCCCACAAAAAATCTTCTTTTATACTTCTTTTACTTCTTTAATAAAGCTTGGGCGTATTTTTCTACAGGGGCAAAATCATCACGCAGGGGGGGCATATCTTGCGGTATGGGCTGAGTAACGAGCGTGCCGAGTTTGCTTACAATTCCCGTAGAAAAGGGGGTGTTATTGACATCTTTTCCTGTGGCGAGGCTTTGTTGTACGGCGGCATTATCGGTGGGCAAGGCCAATACCATGAGGTTTTGTATGCTGCCGCGTGGCATTTCCGGACGCACGGCAAACACATATACATGGGCAAAAGAACGGCGCAAAGCTCCATAAATACCCTGAAGAATATGACTGCCTTCTCCTTCTAGAGCAGAAATGACATTCATCATAACGGCACCAGTATCGTTAAGCCCGCGACGTAAGGTAGCGGCGGCTTCTACGGTGGTCATATGAAAGGGGATGGAATAATGCGAATTAAATACGTCCACAAAAATCAAATCGTATTTTTGGGTATTGGTGCCTATGAAGCGGCGGGCATCTTCGTGAAAAATGCGCATGCGTGGATCGTCTTTCAGCCCAAAGGATGTTTTGGCAAGGGCTGTCATGCCGGGATCTAATTCCACCACATCTAAGCGTAATTTTTCGCTATCCAATCCGCCATGACCCGCCAGTAGCCATTTAGGCACCGAATATCCTCCACCGCCTAACATAAGCACCTGATGTGCATGGGGAAAAAGTACTGTACCTAAAGCATAAAACTGCGTGTATTCAAAAAGAAGCTGGCTAGGGTTGTCCAAATAGGTGCCCGACTGTGCAAAGCCCGGATCTGTGGCCATGAGCCGCACAGGGCGATTTTCTTCGTTGATACCTTGGCTTACTCGAATGCTATTATAGGGCGTTTCTATGGGAGGCGGTGTGCCCTTTTGGCGTAAAGCATCTTCGTTGCTGGCATGAACCACAGCAATAAAGGGCAAAGAGAAAAAGAGTAAAACAGTGGGCGCAATGTGAGAAAGCGCTTCTTTGCCTTGCTTTGTGGGCGTTTTTTGTGTGAAGAAGGCAAGAAGGGCCAAAATAAACAGGGCCGCCGCTGTGCCCAAGAGAATATGAGTGCTCGAAAAATACGAAATGAGTACAAAACCGCCCAAAAAGGTGCCCACAATGCTGCCCGTGGTGGAAAGAGCGTACAGTCGCCCTACAGTGGCGCCAGAAGTAGAAATATCTGCCAAGCGTAGGCGGATGATATAGGGCGCGACCATGCCAAAAAAGACCGCCGGTAAAGCAAAAAGGCAGAGGGTAGCCAACACGGCAGACATATAAATATTTCCCACATGGGCGGTGATGGCTTGTCCTACAAAACCGTGCCCAAGAGCCGTCAAAGCAGAGCCAAGGCCGGCGCCCGTGAGGATGCGCGCAAGTATGGTTCCTGAAAGTTTTTTATCGGCAAGGCGTCCGCCCACAAAGGCGCCCAAGGCAAGGCAAGCCAAAATAACCCCGATAAGACTTGTCCATACAATGACTGACGTGCCTAAATAGGGCGCCATAACCCGCGCCCCCACCATTTCAAGCACCATGATTAAGGCTCCGGACGCAAAAACAATGATTTCTAACATGTAAATCCCTTTCAAAATAAAACTTTTATATGCATTTTCATGACGAAAAAAGAAGCAAGTCCTTATCAGCCTGTTTGCGGCACTTTTTTAGCGAGCAGTAAGAAGCATGTTCATGTGCGTATAGGCTTTGCTAGTAGCCATACGCCCGCGTGAGGTACGTTTTAGAAAGCCGCATTGAATGAGGTAGGGCTCATAAATATCTTCAATGGTGCGCACTTCTTCCGAGCAAGCCACAGCCAATGTCTTAATGCCCACGGGGCCGCCGTCGTAAGTTTTGATAAGCACTTCTAAGAGCTTTCTGTCCATTTGGTCAAGGCCGTGGCTGTCCACATCCATACGTTGCATGGCGGCGGCGGCTTGGGGTTCGGTGATGGTCTTTTCCCCTTGTACCAAGGCAAAATCGCGTACTCGTCGTAAAAGTCTGTTGGCAATGCGCGGTGTGCCACGCGAACGACGACCAATTTCCAGAGCTCCTTCGGGGCTAATGGCAATGCCGAGGATTTTTGCCGTGCGCGTAACAATGCGGGCGAGGTCTTGAGGATTATAAAACTCTAAACGAGCAACAATGCCAAAGCGATCGCGCAAGGGAGAAGAGAGCATGCCCATGCGTGTGGTGGCGCCCACGAGGGTAAAGGGTTCTAAGTCGATTTTTACAGTGCGAGCTGCTGGCCCTTGGCCAATGATAAGGTCTAGTTTAAAATCTTCCATGGCAGGATAGAGCACTTCTTCCACGGTGATGGGCATGCGGTGGATTTCGTCCACAAAAAGAATATCGTGACGGCCAAGATTGGTAAGAATGGCGGCTAAATCTCCGCTTCTTTCTAGCACAGGGCCGGAGGTGCATACAATGTTGACGCCTAATTCTGTAGCTATAATCTGCGCTAGCGTGGTTTTGCCAAGGCCAGGATTACCGCAAAAAAGGGTATGATCTAGCGCTTTACCGCGTTCTTTGGCGGCCTCAAGGTAGATGCGCATATTGGCCCGCAATTCTTCTTGCCCAATAAAATCATCGAGAGAGCGCGGACGCACGCTTTCGTCGCTGCTGCTGTCTGTGCTTTTTGCCATAAGGGAAGAGGCTGGCGGGGTAGTATCGGTGGGAGAAAAATCGCTCATCATTTACTCTGGGCTAGGGCTTTTAAGGCGGCACGTAAGGCACCGGAAATATCTAAATCGGGTTCTTCTTGCAAAATATTGCGCACTAAGGGGGCTGTCTCTTCTTCGGCATAGCCAAGATTATTTAAACCGTCCAGTACGTCGCGTAGTATAGAGCCCATGGAAGGGGGGCCGCCTGCCAATGAAGGCATGCTGTCCACCTTAAGCTTATATTTTAATTCTAAGAAAATATGCTGGCCTGTTTTTTTGCCAATGCCGGACACACGGGTAAGGGCTACCATGTCATCTTCTAGTACGAGGCGACGTAAATCGTCGGGGCGATAGAGGGATAAAATGGCAAGCGCTGTGCGGGCACCTACTTTTGAAATGCTTACGAGAATTTCAAAGGTTTGTCTTTCATCCCACGTTTCAAAGCCAAAAAGTTCTTGAGAGTCTTCGCGTACTTGCATGGAGGTGTACAGCGTAATCCATTCACCCTTGGCCGGTAAGTGGCTTAAGGTGTGATTGGGCAAAGATACCGCATAACCAAGGCCGCTTTCGGTAATAACGATACAGCTTGAGGCCCAGAGTTCACCAATTCTTCCTTCTATATAGGCTATCATAATCTTCCTTTGTGGTACCCATGCATGTGGTTTTGCATGTCACAGAACGTTACATAGTAGGGTATAGCTCGGTAAATTTCAAGTGTAAGGTGAG
>CAYJHX010000102.1:0-6632 GCA_964369395.1 uncultured Desulfovibrionaceae bacterium | reverse complement strand
ACTTTTTTACAATTTTCACAAAATTATACTGAAAAAGTAATTGTGCAGGACTTTTGTTTTGTGGAAGAGCGTTTTTTTAGGGATACAAAGAAAAATTTCTTTGTCGTATATGGCTTGTATTGAGTCTGTTTTATTCACGTTTCCGGCATTAATTTTAAAACACTGGAAAATATCAGAAAACTTGTGGAGCAAGCGTAACTTATTCACTGCAGCCAGTATTTTCAATGCGGTATGAAAATTTTTTCTTGTGCCGCAAAAAATAAAAGGGCAAGCCATGCAGCGCGCCCTTTTATTATATTATTTTCCTATTGTCCCTACGAAGAAGGTACCATCTCTACTGGTTCCGTCAGTAAAAACTTACCCTGCTCAATCCATGTTTTCAGCTCGTTGGCAACTTCCAGCGACAGGTTGTAACTCGTCAACGGTACGGTTTTGACTTTTTTGTCCAGCAATTCAATTTCGCCGCTCATGAGCTCTTCAAAGGGCGCATGGGCTAAGATATTGGGTATGCCGTTGGGATAATCATGCCCGTAATCTTTAATGGGCATTAAAATTTCATCGTTATCCACACCGGTAAACCACGCCATTTCTTCATTTAAAATAGGAATGGGAATGCCCACGCCCACATTAAGTGTGCATCCATAACCTATGAGCGAAAGACCGCGTAAGTATTTGGCGTGCATCTGCTTTAAGTCGCCCTTGAGCATAAGTGTGCCCGAAGCTGTCAGCGGTAAGCCGCGTTCGGTGCGTTTGGGGCTAGGGTTATGTTGCGTTCCGGCTCCAATCACATAGCCTATGCCACCGCCAAGGAAGATGCGCGTGCCAAGGCCAATGGTGCGAAAATACGGGTCATTGAACAAGGGCGATAAGTGCCCTGCCGTAGCATAATTTAAATTTTGCATATGCGGACGTAAAGGCCCCATATAGGTATAAATAACCCTTCCGGTGCGATTTACGGCAGCGTTGTAGTTTTGATAGCAGTTACGAGGGTTTAACAACTCTGCCTGTGGTAGGTCGGCCAGTGTTATGTGTCTGTCGGCCGTGCGACGTGGGTAACAGTCGGTGCCGTACGACTGCGCCTGCAAGTGGACGCTTTTTCCGGCCACAAGATCTTCAATGACATGGGCGCCGCCATAGGCAAAAGCTCCAGGGTAAGGATCGTTGAGGGGATCGCCTTCCTTCATTTCGGTAACACCCAAATAGCCATCTGCGGCGGCGATGCCTCCATAACAAGGTACGCCATTGAGCGAAATTTTCGAAGAGCGCATAACGGGTGGCTCTGGTTGGCCCATGTTAAACAGCAATCCGGAAGAGCACATGGGCGAAAAGGTACCTGTGGTTACCACGTCCACTTCTTGGGCGGCTTTTTCTTTGCCCAAACGACGCACGATATCACACATTTCGGCGGCGTTAACCACCACGGCTTTACCACTCTTGATTCGTTCATTTATTTCTGCAATGGTTTTTTGTACCTTCGACATGTTCTTTCTCCTTTTGCAATACCTTGCCTTAGCAGATATGCCCTTCTTTGTAAAAAGAAAAAAAGGGGTAAGGCTTTGTAAACGATGGGTGTGTTGATGAAATAGAATTAGAATACCATTAAAGAAATTTTTTGAAAGATTTTTTTGGCAGGTTGTGAGTAAGTCCTTTCCTCTTTTTTTAAAAGTATGGGGAGGGGCCGCAGCCTTTTTGGGTAATCTCCTAAATGAGCACTTGCCACAAGGTACAGCCTTGTTTATGATACCGCCATGTCAAAAAAAATAGCTATTTTTCTTCCCCCTTTGCCACAGCTTAGTGGGGGTATGCTGGTGTTGTTGCAACTAGGCAACCGTCTAGCGCATCTTGGGCATTCGGTAGAATTTGTCTTGTACGAAAGCGATGCCGGTCAAAGCAATGCTATTATTGATCGCTACACTTCTTTGCCCACCCGCTTTTGGGCCAGTATGCAGCTTGGTGCCGATTATGTGTGGCTGGTGCCCGATGGCTGGACTAACGCTTTGGTATTGGGTGTTCAGGCTGGCGCGCGTTGCGTCATGTACATGCAAAATTGGAGCTATGGCTTGCGCACCTTACCGGAAAATGTGCTGTGGCAGCAATTGCCTGTGGATTTTGTCTACGTTTCAGAGCCTGTTCGCCATTGCTTACAAACTATTACTGGCAAAGATGGCCCTATTTTGCGCCCCGTTATTGATGGGTCTATGTTTTTTCCAAGCGAGGTCAACAGGCCAAAGGATTTGAGCGCCCCTGTAGAAGGCATTGTGCGCATAGCATGGATGCCGCGGAAAAATAAAATCATGGGTGAACAAATTAAAGATGCCTTAAACCAGCGTATGGCGTGGTTGTATCCCGACAAAAAAGTACAATGGGTGGAGTTGCATCGCGTCCCCCATGAAGAAGTGGGCGCCATTTTAAATACGTGCCATATTTTCTTGGTGACGGGTTTTCCTGAGGGATGCCCCTTGCCTCCGCTAGAAGCCATGAGTTGCGGGTGTATTCCTGTAGGCTTTAACGGCCTTGGGGGGTGGGATTATATGCGTTCTTATCATGTGCCCCAGCTAGATATGCCCTATTTGGCAAAATCTTGGATGCCATTGCAAGATGTTTTTTGTGAAAAATTGAAGGGCAATGGCTTTTATGTGGAAGATGCCGATGTGTTTGGGGCAAGCCTTGCTTTAGAGCAGTTGGTACTTTTATTATATAACGGTGGCCCGCACTTGGCAGCATTGCGCAAAAATGTTGTTGACACAGCCGCAGCGTATTCCCTTGAGGAACAGCACCTGTATTTAGAAAAATTTCTTTCCTTTATATTTGAATAATATGTCTAAAAAAAATCCCGTATCTGCACAGCTTTTGGCCCAAGAATTGGGACTTACTGTAGCACCCTATTGTTGCGGTGTGGATAGCCACGCCCATTTAGATTCCAAACAATTTGATGAAGACAGAGAAGACGTGCTTGCCAGAGCCAAAGCCTGCGGCATAAGCCATATAGGCAATATCTTCTTAAAGCCTCAAGAGTTTACTGCCCGCGCAGCTTATTTTGCCAAGCATCCCGAGGTCTTTTTTATTTTAGGTATTCATCCCTGCGAAGCCATGGATTGCACAGAGGAAAATTTTTCCCTTATGGAAAGCCTTTTTACTCAAGAAAAGCGCCTCAAGGCCGTGGGGGAAATAGGGCTTGATTTTTACTGGGATGATTGCCCAAAAGACATTCAGATGCAAGCCTTTGTGGAGCAATTGCATTTGGCAAAAAAATTAGACTTGCCTGTGGTTATACACAGTCGCGATGCCACTGATGCCACCATTGCCCTTTTGGAAAAAGAAGATTTTAAAGACTATCCTGTGCTATGGCATTGCTTTGGTGGCAATGTGCGCGAGGCAAAGCATATCATCCACAATGGATGGCACATCTCCATCCCGGGGCCGGTATCCTACCCTAAAAATAGCGACTTACGTGACGCTGTGCAGTGTATTCCTTTAGATAGAATGCTTCTCGAAACAGATGCCCCGTATTTAAGCCCTCAAGAATGGCGTGGTAAGCGTAATGAACCGGCCTATACAGTAGCCACAGTAGAGGCCATGGCAAAAGCTAGAGATATGAGTATCCAAGAACTTTGGAAAATATGTGGAGATAATGCGCGGCGATTTTTTCGACTAGATGCAGAGTAAGCTTTTGACTTTAAAGCTCTATTTTGTTGAATTTCATTGATATTCAGTAGGGTCGCAGAAGATGTCCCTGTATCGGAAAAGGCTGTTATTCCGTTACAGGGACATCTTATCGTTATACATATTCATACCGTTATGCCAAAAGGGCGGCAACGCGAGAAGCGTCGAGACCTTCATGCGCATGCAATGCGGCATAGGGGTCTTGGGTGATTAAATAGGTGGTTTCTTCCATGACGGCATCCACTTCTTCGTCAAGCAAGAGGGTAGGCTCTTGGGTATTGACGTTGTTGCTCATATGGACGCTATCGCCTTGGGCAGAATAAGAAGAGCTTTGTTCTGGACGGGTTTCAGAACGCGCGGCCTCATGGTGTGGGTAATTGACGACTTCCCACTGTAAACCTTGTATTCCACTGTTGAAATTAGAAATATTACTCATGACGGACTCCTAGACGGTTTGTAAGTAATTTTTGCCTAGCGGCATTACTTTACTTAATGTTTTGCAAGTGTCGTGCCAGTTCGCAGATCCGCGCCTATGCAAAAAATCTACAAATTTTGAGGTCGTGCCCTTGACGTTAAGCAAAGACATTCTATTTATACAACATGATATTTGATGGAGGAAAACCAGAACATGGAAACTACGGCAAAACAGCATGAATTTCGCGCAGAAGTGCGTAAAGTTCTTAATATTATTACTCACTCTTTATATACAAATCGCGAAATATTTTTACGCGAACTTGTTTCTAACGCTTCCGATGCCTTGGATAAATTGCGCTTTCAGCAAAGCAAAGGACAACAGGCAGATTGTGCCGACTTGCCTTTTGAAATTTCCATCACAATCGATAAAGACGCAAAAACCTTAACCATCCAAGATACCGGCATAGGTATGACCGAAGAAGAGCTTATCGCGAACCTTGGTACCATTGCCAAATCAGGCTCAGAGCAATTTTTAAAAGATATGCAAGCCGCCAGCAGTGCCACAGAAAATACGGAAGATGCTGCTGCAAGCGCAGACGCTTCCAATATTATTGGGCGTTTTGGTGTGGGCTTTTATTCCATATTTATGGTGGCTGATAAGGTAGAAGTGACCTCGCGTCCGGCCTTTGGAAGCAGCGATGCCCATGTGTGGATAAGCGATGGTTGCGGTGCCTTTACTGTAGAAAAAACCACCAATGCCCCACAACGCGGTACCACCATTGTGGCTCATATCAAAGAAGATGCCGCAGAATTTTTAGAAAAATACCGCCTTGAGTCTATCATTCGCAAGCACTCTGCCTTTATTCCTTTTACCATTTTGGTAGATGGCGAACATATTAATACCACGCCTGCCCTTTGGCGTGAACCAAAGTTCTCTATAAGTACAGAGCAATACGTTGATTTTTACAAATTCCTTACCTACGACCACGAAGACCCCATGGATCATGTGCACTTTTCTGTGGACGCACCGGTACAATTTAACGCCTTGCTCTTTATCCCTGAACAAAGCATTGATATTTTTGGCTCAGGGCGCGAACGCTGGGGTCTTGATCTTTACGCTCGTCGTGTACTCATCATGCGCGAAAATAAGGAACTATTGCCCGAATTTTTGAGCTTCTTCAAAGGTGTTGTGGATACAGAAGACTTGCCACTCAATATTTCTCGCGAAAACTTGCAAGAAAACCTTGTGCTGCGCAAAATTCAGCAAACCATTGTGAAACAAGTCCTCAGCCACTTGGAAAAAATGGCTCAAGGCGATCAAGAAAAATACGCCAAGTTCTGGCATAAGCACGGACGGATTTTAAAGCTTGGCTATCATGATTTTGTACATAAAGACAGAATCGCGCCGCTTTTACGCTTTAATTCTTCTTTGCACGACGATGCCCAAGGTCTAACCTCTTTGGATGACTATATAAGCCGTGGCAAAGAAGGCCAAAAGACCATTTGGTATGTGTCCGGCGCCAGCCGCGAGGCTGCACGCCTTAACCCCCATCTTGAAGTCTTCCGCAAAAAAGGCCTTGAAGTGCTTTACTTAACAGAGCCCATTGACGAATTTGTCATGGAAGGTCTTGGAAAATACCAAGAATGGGATTTAAAAGCCGTAGAACAAATTGGCGATGATAGTCTCAAAGATTTTGCTGACACCGAAGACAGCACCCCCAAAGCCAGCCCCTTGGCCGAAGACGATGTGCAAAGCTTCGAAGCGCTCATGAAGGATATGCAAGAAATTCTTGGTGATAAAGTCAAAGAAGTACGCGTGTCGCAACGTCTTGCCGATAGCCCCGCTTGTCTTGTGGCGCCCGATGGCGGCTTAACCTCCTCCATGGAAAAGCTTATGCGCGTTATGCAAAAGGACGACACCGTTCCGCAAAAAATCTTGGAAGTTAATCGCGACCATGCCATTTTGCGCAATATGTTGCGCATCCATAAAAACGATAGCAAAGACACGCTCTTTAAAGAGATGGTAGAAGCCCTCTTTGATACCAGCTTGTTGCTCGATGGCTATTTAAAAGATCCTCACGCCCTCGTGGCCAGAACCAATAAACTCATGGAACAAGCCGGCGCTTGGTATACAGAGATTAAGCACTTGTAGCAGTGTAGAAGAATTGCTTTTTATGGGGGAAGGAGAGCCCTTTTGCTTGCGCCAAAAAGGGCTCTCCTTCCCCCAAGCTCCATCCTCTCCCAAAACGCGCTTATTGTTTGAGATCTCCGAACTGTATTTTTTTATAAAACAAGAGTCCTGCATAATTCTTAAAATTGCTAAAATACATGGATTGCTTCGCTGCGCTCGCAATGACTTTCGTTGTAATACCAAGTCATTGCGAGAAGCGTAGCGACGAAGCAATCCATGATTTTTTAATTGTGAGGAGTCTTAAACACAAGTATCAAAAAAATATGTGTGAAGCTTTATTAAAAATAATTGTTTAGAGGGCTCTTTGTTTAAGATTTCTGCGTAATAGCAGTATAAAAAGCCGCTTTCTCTCATAAGAAAGCGG
>CAYJHX010000101.1:2609-6637 GCA_964369395.1 uncultured Desulfovibrionaceae bacterium | reverse complement strand
AATATTTTGTAATTTGGCGCTTAAAAGAAAATAAGCAAAAACATGATAGGCCAATTTATTTTGATTACGAATACGGTGCCCACTAGCTAAATTACATATATAGCGCTCTAGCTGTTGCTTGTGCTTACACAATTGTGTCTCAAAAGAATCATGCGGCACAAAATTCTGATCCATAAACCTTTGTAAAGCTTGGCTTTGCACCTGCAAATACTCTTGCTGTGTGCGTTCAGGATTTTGTGTTTCTAAATTATTATCATACGTTAAATACAAGCCTAATTCTTGTGGTACGTGTAAAAAGAGATAGCGCTCAGACATGCGCAACCACATGTCATAATCTCCGGTCACCGTAAAATTGGCATCAAAAAGCCCCACATTTTCGTGCACTTCTCGCCGCCACATGGGCTGTGGGCCCATCTCACAACGCCGCAACACATTTATATGATCATAAGGCAACCAGCGCATAACTCCCAGCACAGGCGCCGAATCAAAAAGCGCATTTTCTTGGTTTGTTACACGAGTATTGGCATAGACCAAGGCTACTTCTGGGTGCGCATCGAGGGCGGCAGCAAGTACTTCAAAGGCGTTGGGAGCATGCCTATCATCGGCATTGGCATTGGTAATATACTGCCCTTGAGCCATGGAAAGAGCTCTATTCCACGAGGCATAAAGAGTTTCGCGCACGTCTGTTCGAAAGTAAGAAATATTGGTATATTTTTGAACAAACTCTTCAGCGATGGCTTTTTCATTTTGTGGTGAATGCGCATCTATAATAAGCACTTCTGTTTGTGCAAAAAGTGTTTGCGCTGCCAAATCTTCCAAGCAACCGCGCATAAAACGTTCTGCATTATAGACAGAAACGATAGCGGTGACTTTGTATTTTGGCGGGGCAGTATTAACGGTAAAGACCATGCGTCATTCCTCTAAGAAACTTTACTTCTTTTGCTTCTTGGTAAATTGGCGCAACACAGCCTTAGCCGTTTTATCACCATTTTTTGCGGCCAAAGTGTACCATTTTTCTGCTTGGCTTACATCTCGCTCTACGCCGGTGCCGCGTTCATACATATAGCCAAGACTAAATTGTGCCGCAGCGTCGTTTTGCTCTGCGGCCATGCGATACCATTTTACGGCTTCTTGGTAATTGGGCTTGCCCAATTTACCTTCTTCAAATAAAAAACCCAAATTATATTGCGCAGGAGCATAGCCTCTTTCGGCAGCCTTTTGGTAATATTCAAAAGCCTTAACATAATTACGCGTGCGTCCTTTTCCTTCGGCATACATAAAGGCTAAATTGTTTTGTGCCATCAAGTGTTCTTGATCGGCAGCTTGTTGAAACCAAAACACAGCCCGATTATCGCTTTTTTCTACACCCTTACCATGCAAATATATCCAGCCTAAAGAATATTGCGCGTCGGCAAGGCCTTGTTCTGCGGCTTCTTCGTACCATTCAATGGCCAATTTTTCATCTTTTTTCACGCCATTGCCATGGGCATACATATAAGCCAAATTATATTGTGCTACGGCATGTCCGCCATCGGCAGCCTTGCGAAACCATTTTATCGCCTCTCTGGTATTTTTTTTAGTCCCCTGCCCTCTAGCTAAGGCGCCTCCATAACTATTTTGTGCACTTACATCTCCGGCTTTGGCAGCTTTGGCATACCAAGATGTGGCCGTTTTGGGGCTACGCTTTACCCCTTCACCGGCATCATACATGCGCCCCACAAAATACATAGCCTCAGCATTACCTTTTTTGGCTAAAGGAAGCAAAATCTTAAACGCCGCGGCAAAATCTTTATTCTCGATGGCTATTTGTGCCTTTCCCAACACTTGAGCATCGGCAAGTTCACTTTGTGTAGGGCGCGTATTTTTTGGGGCAGGCGCAGTATTTGTTTTCTGCGAAGAAGCAGTATTTGCCTTTTGAGCAGATTCTTCTTTTTTTGTTTTCTTCTCGCTTTGTTCCACTTTTTTTTGCGAAGATTCTTCCAAGGCGACGTCTGCTCCTCCCACGGCAGGAGCAATGGCCCCTTGCGCTACCAAAGGCCATGCGCATGACACAACTATCAAACAAAGGATATATATTTTTTTCATGACTTCCTCTAGAAAATTTCTAAAACACAACAGACGGGTACTATTCCAGTATTTCGCGTAGCAAGTCAATATTTTTTATTCAAAACCATATTTTTTTAATTTATTCTGCAATGTTGCACGAGTAATACCAAGACGTCGCGCCGCTTCACTTTTATTGGCATCCACATCTTCTAAAGTTTGTTCAATGGCTTTGCGTTCCACAGCATCCAAAGAAAGCCCTGCTAAGGAAAAGGTCGCCTCTCCTTCCATAATCGTTTCATCCTCCAAGGAGGGAGTGCTTAAGGTCAGCGGTAATTCTTTTTCAGTAATATTCTCTCCGAGACACATAATAACAGCCCTTTCCACCGCATTTTCCAATTCACGTACATTGCCAGGCCAAGAATAGCGCATCATGGCGTCCAAGGCTTGAGTGGAAAAACCTTTAATACTTTTTCGATTTCGTTGGGAAAAGCGTTCTAAAAAATGCGCGGCCAGTAAAGGAATATCTTCTCTGCGCGCCCGCAAAGAAGGCACATCTATGGTAATAACATTTAAACGAAAATACAAATCTTCCCGAAAGTTTCTCGCTTTCACTTCTTCCAATAAATCTCTGTTGGTGGCAGCAATAATACGCACATCTACTTTAATAGGCGTATCTGAACCTACGCGCTGCACTTCTCCTTCTTGTAAAGCACGAAGAAGTTTCGCCTGCAATAAAAGAGGCATTTCACCTATTTCATCCAAAAAAAGTGTACCTTCATGGGCTTGCATAAAGCGCCCTTCTCTTTTTTTGTCTGCTCCGGTAAAAGCGCCTTTTTCATGCCCAAAAAGCTCTGATTCCAAAAGGTTTTCCGCAAGAGCGGCGCAGTTTACCGTTACCAACTGTTTTTGCGCTCTGCTACTGCCTTGATGAATAGCCTTAGCCACAAGCTCTTTCCCTGTTCCGGAAGGCCCTGCAATTAAAACTGTAGCTTCGCTGGGAGCCACAGTCGTAATCATATGACGCATATCTTCTACAGCTTTACTGCGCCCTAAGATGCCGGGCACTTCTGAACTTTCTGTCAATTGTCGACGTAATTCTCTATTTTCCACAGATAAGCGACTATGCTCTAAAGCACGAGCCAAAGTATTTTGTAAGGCGTCAAAATCCAGCGGCTTAATAAGGTAGTCATAGGCACCAATACGCAATGCCTCTACGGCTGTTTCTACAGAAGAATATGCTGTCATTAAAATTACCGGCAAAGCAGGGTTGTATTCTAAAATACGCTTGAGCGCTTCAATACCATTCATACGCGCCATACGCACATCGGTAAGCACAGCATCAAAAGATTGCTCTTGCACCATGGCCAAAGCCGTGTCGCCATCATCGGCGGCATGTACTGTATACCCCCACGAGTTGAGCATCATGCGCAACATATGACCGTGGGCTTCATCATCATCTACAACCAATATGACAGGTTTTTTTGGCATTATATATCCTTTATTTATTTTGCGATGGGTAAGAGTATACGAAAGACTGTTCCAGATTCTTCACGAGTACCCATAAGCGATTCTTTAACTTGCGCACGCCGCGATTGAACGGAAATTTCCCCGCCATGCGCTTCAATAATTTTATGCACTGTAGCTAAACCAAGCCCCGTACCTTGCCCCTTGGTCGTAAAATACGGGTCAAAAATATGTGGCAAATGACTTTGCTGTATGCCCGTGCCTGTATCTTTAATTTCTACTGCCAAGAAAAATCTATTATACGAGCCTGGAGTTATCTTTAAAGAGCCCCCATGCGGCATGGCTTCAAGGGCATTTAAACAAATATTGAGTAAAGCCTGCCCAAAGCGATCTACATCTAAAAGTACTTTGGGCAAAGGACGTTTAGGGCGAAGTATATGCAGTTCTACATTTTTTTTCTCTGCATCTTGCCGTAACAACTGCAAAGAATGCTCTAGCACAGGCAAAATTTCTGTAGG
>CAYJHX010000101.1:0-2509 GCA_964369395.1 uncultured Desulfovibrionaceae bacterium | reverse complement strand
TCAAGCAAGCGAACTTGGCCTTCGGCAAGATTTTGACGACGTCGCGATTCTTGCGCATGCATGGCATAGTATAAGGCCAGTAGTAGTGCCGCTCCAAGTAAAAAAATACCGCCGGCCAAAGAAAATAAGTAAATTCGATCTTGCTTTTGCCCTATTTCAAAAGGCGTAATATCGAGCCCTAAAAATATTAACGTAGCCGGAGGGCTAAATTTAGGAGGAGGTGCAGGGCGTCTGTTATTGGGCGGTGCAATAACAAAAGGTTCATTTTGAGGGGGGCGACGTTTATTACGTATTTTTCTAGGCATAAATTCACGATAAATAACAAAAGTATCCTTCCCGTCTACTTCTGCAATAAACCAACGTAAACTACTACCCTCTACAGGTGTTGACAACGTATGCAAAAATTCCTCATGCACTTCTTGCCCGCCAACTTCCAGCAAACTCCCAATGCGTTCGGCATTATTATGCGCCAAAATAGTTCCATCGGGAAGTACAATAGACACAAAACGCACATCTACATTGATCAGCTCCTTCAATGTAGCCTGCAACTGCGCGGGCGCCCTTTGGCGCATATTTAGACGCACGCTGCCTTCCACAGCATGAATAAGGGCCGCCCCTTCACCAATAAGCAAACGAACCATACTAGATTCATTTTGCCCCATGGACAACGTTAAAATAGATGTGACCACAAGAAAAAGAACACTTATTGCCCCAATAATGGGCCAAAAGAGAGAGAGCGTATATTTAGAGGGTGCTGTAGACGTTGTAGTGGATTGTGGTGTGTTCATAATATATTCCTAACACTTCAATAATTATAAAAATAGTAAAACATTTTGACATTTTTTGTAAATAATAACACAATCATCTGACACACTCTACAAGTTAGCAAAATATACGCCAAATGAAGAAAGAGAGCAAATACCAAAACAAGGGAAATTTGTGCACCGTAGCGTACATAAAAACTTGAAACATCAGGCAAAAGCCATTTAAAACACAATATATGGTATATTTTTTGCATAAAAATATACGACTCACTTGAGTATACTATGCCTTAAAATATCGGAGCCCATCATGATTCCCATAAAATATATAAGTATTTTTTTATGCCTTGTACTTTTAAGTCTAGGCTCTTTCGCCCACACGCGTGAAAGAAAATGGAGTGTCGACCTTACCCCTGAACAAAAGGAAAAAGCACAAGAAATTATAGACAATGCTAGACCAAAAATTCGAACCTTGCGTCAAAGCTTACAAAATAAAATGCAAGAGCTTAAAGAGTTTCATTATAAAAGCTCTAATGATCATGAAATGTTAGCCACGCTTGGACGAGAATTGCAACAACATAGAGAAGCCTTGCGCCAAGAATTAAAACGCTTAGATAAGCAACTTATGAAAGAAGTGGGTGCCTCTTTACAAGGATATCGCGGGCACGATTGCAATAATCTTGTCAAAGGCTCTAGACAAAAAACCGTACAATTAGAAAAACATATGCGGACTGTCCCTCATCATACAGAATAAGAGATTCTCTTTAGCTTTTATTTTAATCTCACCCCACTCTATCACGATAGCTTCTTTTTATAAAAGAGCTATCGTTTTTTTATGCCTCATGCCTGTATAAATTTTATACACCTGTATAAAATTTATACAGGCAAAAAATATACGTGTATAAAAATTATACATAGAAATGATTCCTATTAAGACTCATTTTTTTCTTTCTTTATTATTTCTATATCTTACGAAAAATAACCATTTTGGCACACCCTTTGCTATATCAAAATCAACAACGCGGCTCTGCCTGCATAACAAGGAGTTTCCACATATGAAATATATACGCTTAGCAACCCCGCTCATGGCTTTGGGTCTTTTAGCTTCGGGAGTTTTATCTGCACATACAGCTTTTGCACGTGGTTGCCCTTTTATGGATGGCAACAAAGAGACGAAAGTTACTATTACCGATGAGCAGCGCAAAGCAGCACGAGCCTTGGTAGACACAGCTCAAGATACTTTCGTCAATATTCGACATGAACTTTATATAAAACAAAACGAACTGAAAGCCTTACACAATTCTGCTTTCCCCGATGTGAACGCTGTGGCAACGAAAGCAAAAGAAATCACAGAATTGCGTAAAAAAATGCAAGAAGAACAAGACAAACTTGGCATAGCTATTGATAAGGCTTTAGGCCTTGAACCTGGCACACACAGCTTTAAAAGAGGCATGCATGGCCCTAAAATGGGCGGATGCCCCTCTTTCGGACACGAGAAGCGTGGACGCGGACACGGCATGAGAGGATATGGTATGAAAGAACACGGTGGCCCACATAAAGGTGGCTCAGAGTTCCATAGACATCATCCTGAAAAAATGCCCATGGAAGGTGCACCAGAGGCTCCTCAAGAGAAGAATCAAAAAACAGAAAAGAACGATGTAGAAGGCTAACATCAGCCTACACATAACTGCCCAATGGCGTACACAAGCAACGCTTTTATATATACGGTACGCGGCTTCATCCACCGC
>CAYJHX010000100.1:3320-6681 GCA_964369395.1 uncultured Desulfovibrionaceae bacterium | reverse complement strand
ACTCGCGATGTTTCCGGTGAAGGCGTGCAACAAGCGCTATTAAAAATTATCGAAGGCACAGAAGCCAATATTCCCCCTAAGGGCGGACGCAAGCATCCACAGCAAGAATTTATTCGCATGGATACCAGCAATATTTTATTTATTGTGGGCGGTGCTTTTGTGGGCCTTGAGAAAATCGTCGCTGCGCGTAGAAGCGGTAGCTCCATGGGCTTTGGTGGTAAGATTAAATCCAGCAAAGACATTCCGCTTTCTGAGCTTATGAACGATTTGCACCCTGCAGACTTAGTTAAGTTTGGACTTATTCCTGAGTTTGTGGGTCGTATCCCCGTCTTTACCCATGTGGACGATTTAGAAGTAGACGATTTAGTACGCATTTTGACTGAGCCTAAAAATGCTCTTGTGCGTCAATATCAAAAGCTTTTTGAATTGGATAATGTCAGCTTGCGTTTTACCAATAATGCTTTGCGATCTGTGGCAGAGCAATCCATAGAGCGCAAAACCGGCGCTCGTGGTTTGCGCAATGTTATGGAAAAAGTTATGTTGGATATTATGTACCAATTGCCTACTATGACCAATGTGCGCGAATGCCTTATCAATAAAGCTGTTATTGAAGGGACACGCGAACCTGTCTATTTATACGAAAACGAAGAACAAGAAGCTAGCTAATACTTCTTTTCCCCCTGTTTTTGCCCCCTTTGGGTAAAGACAGGGGTATTGTATTTATTGTGTTTTATAACCGTTTTTTTTGGGAGTTTTCATGGCTACACCTCCACCTTTCACGCATAAAAGCACCATTACCATAAATATGAATGCCATAGATTTAGAAATGCCTATGATGTCCGTACGGGAAGTGGTTATGTTTCCTCGCGCCATCATGCCTCTTTTTGTGGGGCGTGAAGCTTCTATTCGAGCCATTGACGCAGGGCATGCAGATTATGATAAAAAAATATTCTTAGTAGCGCAAAAAGAGCCGGATACAGAAAAGCCTGAAGCCGATGAGCTCTATACAGTAGGTGTGGTGTGCCGCATTTTACAGATTTTGCGCCTGCCTGACGGCACCATTAAAGTGCTCTTTGAAGGCTTGTACAGGGCTACTTGGGAAGGTATTTCTGCAGAGGCTCCCTTTGGCGAAAAGCCCTACCCTTGCGTGCGTACCTCAGCCATCCCAGAAGAGTCTGGTACCGATGAAGCGGCACAAGCGGTCATCAAAATCATGCAAGAAGCTTTAGAAGAATACAGCAAAATCAATAAAAAAATGACCCAAGAAGTCTTGGCAGCCATCACATCGCTACAAGATGCGGGGAAATTTGCCGATGCTATTATTCCACACCTTAAGGCTGAATATCGCAAAAAACAAGAAGCTTTAGAATTACAGCATCCCGTAGAGCGCTTGGAAAAAGCCTACGAATTTTTGCAAGAAGAAATTGCCCTTTCTTCTGTGGAAAAACGCATCAAGAGCCGTGTGCGCACCCAAATGGAGCGCAATCAGCGTGACTACTATTTGAATGAGCAAATCAAGGCCATTAACAAAGAAATGGGCCGCGATGATGATCCGCAAGCGGAGCTTGTGGAAATGGAGCAAAAATTCAAAGAGCGTGATATGCCCGAAGAAGCACGGGAAAAAGCTTTGCATTCTTTGCGCAAGCTCAAAGGCATGTCCACTTCTTCTGCTGAATATACAGTATTGCGCAACTATGTGGATTGGCTCATGGATTTGCCATGGGATACCTTAAAAGACATAGATATGGACATTCAAAAGGCCAGAGAAATTTTGGACAACGACCATTATGGCCTTGAAAAACCCAAAGAACGTATTTTAGAATACCTTGCTGTGCAAAAACTGGCCGGTGCTTTAAAAGGCCCCATCCTTTGCCTTGTGGGCCCTCCCGGTGTGGGGAAAACCTCCCTTGCCAAATCTGTAGCCGCAGCTACAGGGCGTGACTTTGTCCGTCTTTCTTTGGGTGGAGTGCGCGACGAAGCAGAAATTCGTGGGCACAGACGCACCTACGTAGGCGCGCTTCCCGGTAAAATTTTGCAATCGTTAAAAAGAGTGAAATTTAATAATCCTTTATTTTGCCTTGACGAAATCGACAAAATGAGCGCCGATTTCCGCGGTGACCCTGCCGCTGCTCTTTTGGAAGTGTTAGACCCAGAGCAAAATAATACCTTTATGGATCACTATTTAGATTTGGATTACGATTTATCCAAAATCTTCTTTATAACCACAGCCAACTCTTTGCATACCATTCCTGCACCATTGCAAGACCGTATGGAAATTATTGAACTTAACAGTTATTTAGAAACGGAAAAGCGCCATATTGCTCGCCAATTCCTTTTGCCCAAGCAATTGTTAGATCATGGCCTCAAAGAAGAAAATCTTCAACTCACTGACGACGCTATTATTCATATTATTCGTAGTTACACACGCGAAGCAGGGGTGCGTAATCTTGAGCGCGAAATAGCCGCTCTTTGCCGTAAAACTGCCATTAAATTGGTAGAAAACGATGATATGAGCATGTGCGTTTCCATTGATACGCCCGATCTTGCCGATTTCCTTGGGGTGAAAAAATATCGCCACGATGAAAGGGAAAAAGAAGCCCAAGTAGGCGTATGCATTGGCCTTGCCTACAATCAACGCGGCGGCGAAATTCTTATGGTGGAAACCAGTCTCATGCCCGGTTCTGGCCATGTGGCTACCACAGGACAGCTAGGGGAAGTCATGACAGAATCAGCCAAAGCAGCCCTATCTTACGTGCGTTCGCGTTCTGATATTCTTGGTCTAGCCCCGCGTTTTTATCGTAAGGTAGATATTCACGTGCACGTGCCCTCCGGTGCCACCCCTAAAGACGGCCCTTCGGCGGGTATTACTCTCGCTACCTCCATCACATCGGCGCTCTTGGGCATTCCTGTGCGTAATGATGTGGGCATGACCGGAGAAATCTCTTTGCGTGGACGTGTGCTGCCCATCGGTGGCCTGCGCGAAAAGCTTCTTGCGGCGCGTCGTTCCGGTTTGGCAAAAGTAATTATGCCCAAAGACAATGAAAAAGATTTGAAAGAAGTGCCCGATGAGGTATTACAAGATCTTGAAATTGTTTTTGTTGAGCATGTGGACGAAGTGTTGCCTCACGCCCTTGCCGCCACCAGCGAAGAAATCTTTAGCGGTCGTAGCCAAGCAACACCTTTATATATGTCGCTCAGAAGCGATGCTCCTGAAAGTTCTGCTGAAAAAACGCAGTAGAGCTGGAAATCATATACAGGGTGTTCTTATAGGAAAGGGAAAAACTTTAAAAATTCCCCACTAGGCTTTGTTACTATTCTAAAAGGGCAATCTTTCGGGATTGTCCTTTTTTATTTACTACTC
>CAYJHX010000100.1:0-3220 GCA_964369395.1 uncultured Desulfovibrionaceae bacterium | reverse complement strand
GAAGAAAGCCTTGCCCAACTGGCCGTCGCCCCCCATGATGATTTTTTGCATCGCCATGTGTTGCGTTCTTTGGTGGCGAGCTCTTTAGAAGAATTACAAGCCCTTTGGCGCCTTAGCCTGCCACAAGAACAAAAAAATATACTTGCCGTATTACTTTTAGAATGTGCCATACTCAACCCTGCCCACGCACCGCTTACGGCACTGATACACGACAGTACATCTGCTCCCTTGCCTTGGCAAAGCTTAACGCCCCTTTCATATTTAGCATGGAATGCTTTAGAAGATAAAGACACCCACAGCGCATGGGCTACTCTTTTTGCCACCAACATAACAGCCCACGAAAAGCTGCCCCACCCTGACGAAATAGAAGACGAAGGCCTTACCCCCTTGTACACACAAGAAGAGCTGACGGCCTTGGTACAAAGGCAAAAAAAAGGTATCGTGCCTACATTGGCCGAACTTCATGCCATTCATAAAGAAAAAACAGGTATGGCATGGTCACGCCCTCCGGCACAAGAAACAGCGCAACGCGCTTTAACCCTATTGGTAGATAATGCTGTTTTGGACGGGGTAGAAATGCGCCACGAAGCGTCTCTTTCGCCCATAGCTTTATTACGCCCTTGGGCTGTGCATATGCAAGTAGACAATGGGCGCAACGCTTTTAGCGTGCAGGGGCAAGCGCATACCTATGGGCGCGGTCTTTCTTTGGCCGATGCTCGCGCCTCCTACTCTATGGAAATGATTGAACGCGCCTCTACGTATGTGTCGGTACAAGACAATAAGATTTTGCACAGAGCCGGAAATATGCCCATCTACCAAGCACGCTACAGCGAACTTGTCAGCGGTGGACATAACGCTCTTGATCCCAACAGTTTCCCTCTCGAAAGCCCCTATGCTGACGCTCCCTTGTATTGGCTGGAAGCAAGAAAATCTCGCGCTCCAGAAGCAAACAATGATACAACCAAAGGCGAAGAAAGCATTTTTGTTCCTGCGCAATTCATTTTTCTTTTCAGCAATTTAGATGAGCCAACTCTCATGATGAACCCCGGTTCTACAGGCCTTGCTTCCGGCAATAGCCTTGCCGAGGCCAAAGTGGCAGCGCTTACCGAAATCATAGAGCGCGACGCCGAAGCCACCATGCCCTACGACAGAGCGCGATGCTTTGTGCTACGCTCCAAAGACGAGCGTATTCAAGCATTGTTAGATGATTATGTAGCTCGCGGCATTCATATTCATTTTATGGATATGACCACAGAATTTGGCGTTCCCTGCTACAAGGCTTTTGTGCTGGACAAAAAAGGCGGCATAGTGCGCGCGACGGGTGCTAGTTTGTCGGGTTCGCGAGCGGCTCTTTCGGCATTGACAGAAGTGCCCTTTGCCTATCCCAACGGCCCTGCTTCCGGCCCTGCCATTAAGGGGCTACCCGAAAAATTTTTGGAAGAATTGCCTGACTATAGCCTTGACTCTCCCACAAAAAATCTTGCTTTATTGGAAGATATACTACAACAGCACGGCTATACCCCGCTGTATGTAGATATTACCCATGAAGATTTAGAAATGCCCGTGGTGCGTGCCTTAGTGCCCGGCCTTGAACTGAGCGCCGAATGGGATAGATTTTCGCGCATATGCCCACGCCTGTATGCGAATTATTTGCATATGTTTGAAAATATATAAGAGGCTCCTTGTGCGCATGTTCAAAAGCATGCATCTAGCAAACACATGAGTAGCGCTTTTTCTTCAAGTAATTTTTGATAACGAGGTACAGTATGTCCAAAGACTCACCACGCCCTAAAATAGCACGGTCTTTTCGGAAAAGAACTCAGCAAAGCCAGAATCAGAATACTTCTGCTGAGCAACAACGCGCAGAATATCAACCTGTGCGCAACTCTGAAAAAGAGTACACAGCACAAAGGGTACAGACCGTACAAGCTGAGGCACAATCTCACACGCAGCTTGCACAGCACAATCCTTCTGAGCCCGCTGAACCCCAAAAAAGCTTTAAAGAAAAATGCTTAGCCATAGCAAGGCGCGTGGGTTTTCACTTTATTGCCGTCATTATTACTGTAAGTGCCACAATGCCCCTAGAAAGTTGGATGACTACGGCTTTTTACATAGGTCTTATATGTCTTGTGGCCAGAAATTTAAGCAGTAAACCACTATGGGTTCTTCCTTTTAGTGTGGGTATTCTTCAAGTTATTCTCTCTTTTGTCTTAGGACTGCCCTTTTATGTGGCTCTTTTCCTTGGTGGAGTGCAAACATGGATACAGCGCTTATGCATGCTACGTTTTCGCATGGGGACAGAATGGATTGTTTCCGTCTTCATGTGCTACGTTTTTTCTGAGCTTATTCCCACAGTGGAAAACCCTGCGCTCACATTCATATCTTCTGGAATACTCACCCTTTTGGGCGCTGCCTTCAATTTTATCTATGAAAAAAAACGGTCACAAATCCAAAAACCACAAGTACCACAGGTACCACAAAAAAACACTGAACCCTATGCAGACCTCACGGCTTCTATCAATAATTTATCTCAAAAAATAGAAAACTTGCCTTCAAATATTCAAAGCTACATAGAAAGCTTAATCCCTTCTGCCCACAATATCATTCAGTGCATGCGAGATGATCCTCGTGATAGAGAGCAAGGCGAAAAATTTCTCCTGCGCTATCTGCCTGCAACCCATTCTGTTTTAGACAAGTATATACAATTATATTTTCATGCAGAAAAAGCCCCACGAACACAAGAGCTTATACAGCAAAGCGAAACCATATTGGAAAATTTAGAGCAAGCTTTTGCCGCAGAACATCATGCCTTACTGAAAAATGATATGGATGATTTTTCTGCCGATCTTAACGTACTCAATACGCTTTTAAAGATGGACGGACATAAAGGATAGATAATACAAAGCCTTCTGGAGAAAGCTTCTTTTCAATTTTTCCCCAGAAGGCTTTGCCTGTACTTTAAAAAAGTCTACTTTGAGAACTCTGCAAATTCATTGTGTGAGGTCTCATGTCTTTACCTCTGCACGTTTGATTTTACACTTTCAACGGTCTTCAAAATTTTACGAGTAAAATTATCTTTGAAAATAATTGTACAGAGGTCTCGCGTTAGAAGAGTTCTTGATACAATACCATTTTCGTCGTTTTTCAGCAGGCTGCGAAAATGGGATCTACAAAATACAACTCAAAAAAGCCTGCGTCCGTTCATGTTGGGCATTTTTGA
>CAYJHX010000099.1:4951-6851 GCA_964369395.1 uncultured Desulfovibrionaceae bacterium | reverse complement strand
CTGCACAATTCCAAAAAACATTAAAATACATGGATTGCTTCGCTTCGCTCGCAATAATTTTCGCTATAATACTAAGTCATTGCGAGGAGCATAGCGACGAAGCAATCCATGCCTTTACAATTATGCAGAGGTCTCTATAGAGGAAAACTTGCTCTACCAACAATCTATTGGGGTAATAAGCACACACAGAATTATACCTTGTTTTATCTCTAGAAAAATTGTATACAAGAACTTGCTTTGTGATTCTTCTAAAAATTTCAAGGCAAATGGCAGATACCTTTTTACTATCGGATTAAATAAGGAGCATATATGATTAAGCAATCGAGAAATATCCCCAGAACGTGTAGAGAGGGTGCCCGCGGTGGTAAAGGCATTTCAGAAATGCTATCCATCCTCAACAGTGATGAATTTTATAATAAGGGCACCATGTTTAATCACGTGACCCTCAAACCCGGCGCATCTGTCGGATATCACGAGCATCGAGGGGATTTCGAAGTCTATTATATTCTTAAAGGGCAAGCCACCTACAATGACAACGGTACCGATTATCGCCTTTCTGCCGGAGATGTGGCCATCTGCAACGAAGGCGAAGGCCATAGCATCGAAAACACCGGCACCGAAGATTTAGAGTTCATGGCGCTTATTTTATTTACGAACTAATATGATTTTTTGGGGAAGGAAAAACTTCTAAGCGCGAGCACACCGCCCTCAAGGCTTGTAGCCGTGAGCAAGAAACAATCTGTACAGATATCATGCGCCTAGACGTCTTTTCCCTCTCCCCAAAACAATCAATACTTTTCTAGCCCATACGTCTTTGTTGCAACAGGGCATCAGCCAAAGTGAGAGCTGTCATGGCTTTCAGTACCGGCACAATGCGCGGTATGGCGCAAATATCGTGGCGTCCCTCCACGCGCAATTCGGTGCTATCCCCCGCGGAAGTGATGGTTTGTTGCGTGCGCGCAATGGAAGGAATGGGCTTTACAGCCGCTTGCAAAATGATATCTTGGCCTGAGGAAATACCGCCCAAAATCCCCCCAGCATTATTCGTCGCAAAAAGCACCTTTCCCTTTTCATCCTTAGCAAGCAAAGCATCATTATTTTCGGAACCTAAAGCTCTCGCCGCCGCAAATCCCGATCCAATTTCCACACCTTTTACGGCGCCCACACTCATAAGAGCCGCTGCCAACATGGCATCAAGTTTTTGGAATACCGGCTCCCCAAGGCCGCAAGGCACGTTTTTCGCCACCACTCGTACTATGCCACCTAATGTGTCGCCCTCATTGCGCACGTCCATAATGCGCTTCCCCCAAGGTTCTATTATGCTCTCGTGAGCGGCAAAAAAAGCGCGGCCTTGGGCGCCCTGCATATCAATGAGCGTAGGGTCAAGGGCTATTCCGCCAACTTCCACCGTGGCCGCCAACACTTCTATGCCACTTTGCGCTAATAAACTTTCAGCAATGGCTCCGCCGGCCACCCGCGAAAGAGTTTCTCGGGCCGAAGAGCGCCCGCCGCCACGATGATCACGCAGACCGTACTTTACATCGTAACACATATCCGCATGAGCGGGGCGATACGCTTGTACAAGGCTGTCATAATCTTGCGAACGTTGATCTTGATTGAGCACCAAAAAAGCTATGGGCGTGCCCGTGGTTTTTCCTTGAAAAATACCGGAAAGCAGGCGTACCAAATCGGGTTCTTTACGCTTAGTGCCGGCCATGGCTTCCGGAGATTTTGCATCACCTCTAAGCCCCGGGCGACGCTGATTAAGTCGTTCCTGAATAAAAGCTTCATCAAGTTCTACTCCGGCAGGACAACCATCTACAATCCCCCCAAGGCCTACTCCGTGAGACTCGCCAAAGGTAGTTAAACGAAAAACGCTTCCCCAAGTGCTTCCTATCAT
>CAYJHX010000099.1:0-4851 GCA_964369395.1 uncultured Desulfovibrionaceae bacterium | reverse complement strand
GAGACTCGCCAAAGGTAGTTAAACGAAAAACGCTTCCCCAAGTGCTTCCTATCATTTTTATTTCCTTATGTAAAAAGTGCGTAAATATCTTCCACCATGGCAGACACAGATTTTGTGGCATCCAGCGTATGGTGTGCTGTACTCGTGTACAAGGGCAGGCGCTCTTGCAACATTTTTTCCATTTCTTGTAACGGAGCCAAGTCTGTCAAAGCCGGACGTTGCCCCTGTTTGGGGTCAGCATAGATGCGCTCATAAAGTAAGACGGGCGATGCTGATAAAAAAACTACTGTGCCCTGAGCTTGCATAAACTCTCTATTTTCTTGACGTAGCACCATACCTCCGCCAGTGGCAATAACTGTATATGGCTGACTTACAGCTTTAAGAGCTTCACTTTCGGCATGGCGAAAAAAATCCCAGCCGTGCTCTTCTACCATACGTGCGATGGAGGTGGCGGCTTTTTCTTGAATATACGCATCGGTATCCACAAAATCCCAGCCAAGACGCTGCGCCATGGCCTGTCCAAGAGTGGTTTTGCCGCATCCGCGCAAACCAATGAGATATAGCAACGAAGGTGTTGGCATATACGCTCCCCGATAAGAAATAAGAGCCCCTACACTATAAACTGTGTAAAGGTCTCGATAAAGAGGGAATATTTCACGGCAATGGAGTTACTGTCAAGGCAGGTTTTGTGCGCTTCAAAATTTTTATCACATTCTAGCCTTGACAAGTGTATACAAAAGGCGTAAAAAAATTTTCGTGCAAAAACACACAAGGAAAATATAATGCATAATAACGTATTCACTACACCTTTCTATACCGCAACTGAAGTTTTTGGCCAATATTTTGGTCAATTCTTTAGCTTTAGCTATTTTAGAAACGCCTGTGGTGAAGGACGTTTATAATTATATTTGTTATAGTGTAAATGTTCAAGGGCCGCAGGTTATTTAGACCAGCGGCCCTTTTTTTGTATTTACGTACCATCAACACTAAAAAACGTTGATTACATGTCTTTTCGCCCTTTAACTGCGTCAGACATATTTACCAAATCAACATTTTACAAGGAAAAGACCATGACTTTAGGAAAACAAATTCGCTTAGAACGCATTCTCAATCGTCAGAGCAAACGCACCATCATTGTGCCCATGGATCACGGTACTACCCTTGGCCCTGTACAAGGCCTTGTAGATATGCGCGAAGCCGTGGATGATATGGCCGAAGGCGGCGCCAATGCCGTTCTTATGCATAAAGGACTCATTCGTTGCTGCCATCGCAAAAGCGGTAAGGATGTGGGCCTCATTATTCATATGTCAGCCTCCACTTCCATGAGCCCTGTGGGCAACAAAAAAGCACTGGTGGCCACGGTGGAAGAAGCCGTGCGTTACGGAGCCGATGCTGTTTCCGTACATGTAAATTTGGGCAACCCTGACGAACCCCATATGCTGCGCGATTTTGGTATGGTGGCCGAAAATTGCGAACGCTGGGGCATGCCTTTATTGGCTATGATTTATGCCCGCGGTCAAGAAATTCGTGATGGTTATGCTGTGGAGCGTGTGGCCCATTGCGCTCGCGTAGGTGTAGAGTTAGGCGCTGATATTGTTAAAGTGGTGTATTCTGGCACAACTGAAGGTTTTGCCGAAGTGATCAATGGATGTTGCGTACCGGTGGTTATTGCCGGCGGGGAAAAGATGGACTCAACTCGCGATATTTTAGAAATGGCCCATGGCGCCGTACGTGCCGGAGCCGCCGGTCTTTCCATTGGGCGCAACGTGTTCCAACATCCTCAACGTGTAGAATTGGTACGAGCTTTAGGCGCCATTGTACACAAAGACGCCTCTGTGGATAGTGCCATGGAACTTATGCAAAAAGGCGGAAAATAATCATGGCACAGATTTGGTTAAAAAGCGTTCCTTTCAGTAAAGAAGATGTCACTCTCGCCTTGGAATCGGGCATTGACGGGCTTATTGTTCCTGCCGAATATGTGCAAAGTGTTTCTGGTCTTGCTCGCTGCCAAGTGGTAAGTGAAGAGCAAATGCCCTCCTTTGCTCTGAATAAAAAAGAAGACGAAGAGGCCTTTGTGCAACGTTTGCAAGAGGGAAAAGATGGGGTTTTAGCTGCAGGCTGGGAAATTATCCCCGTAGAAAATATTTTGGCTCAATGCGCCCACGTGGCCGCCGAAGCACGCGATGCCGAAGAAGTGCGTCTTGCCGCAGGTATTTTGCAACGCGGTGTTTCTACTGTAGTTCTTTTAGCAGAGGCTGTGCCACAAATGAAAAGTATCATTAATGAACACAAGATTTCGCAAGGTAAGGTTTCTTTGGTGCAGGCCACCATTACCAAGGTACAAGCTGTGGGGCTTGGGCATCGCGTATGCGTAGATACCCTTTCGGTTTTGCAAAAAGGCCAAGGAATGTTGGTGGGAAATTCCAGCGCTTTTACCTTTCTTGTACACGGCGAAACTGAACACAATGAATATGTGGCCGCTCGTCCCTTTAGAGTCAATGCCGGCGCTGTACATGCCTATGCCCAATTGCCTCAAGATAAAACCACCTATTTAGGCGAATTACGCTCGGGCGATGATGTGCTTATTGTGCATGCCGACGGCAGTTCCTCCCTTGCTTGCGTGGGGCGTGTCAAAATTGAAGTGCGTCCTATGCTTTTAGTAGAAGCCCGTACTGCCGAAGGGCATAGCGGCACCGTATTTTTACAAAATGCTGAAACTATTCGCTTAACGGCACCCAACGGTGAACCTGTCAGCGTCGTGGATATAAAAGAAGGTGATGCCATTTTATGCCATACCGACAGTGCCGGACGCCATTTTGGAATGAGAATAGATGAGGATATCGAAGAGCTGTAAGACGTTTGTCATAAACACGTTATAAAAAACTCTCTCCCTTATTGAGCCGTTAAGCGCGCTTTGAGGGGAATGGGGGGAGCTTTTTAGGGCAAGTATTTGTCCCTTTAAAGGAAAGCTCCCCCACAAAAAAACTCATGGAAGGCCATAGCCGCAAAAAAATTATAGAGCAAACTCCTCCAACAACAGAGAACTATATGGATACACATACCGAAGAACACGTAGCTACGCGTTTGCGCCAAGTGCGCTCAGAGATTGACGCCGTAGACCAAGAAATCTTGCGCATGCTCAATGTTCGTGCCAAGTTGAGTCTTGAAGTGGGCCGCATCAAACGCAACACCGCCGAAACCACAGGGGCAACGTTTACCAGCGCCGCCATTTTTAAGCCCGAACGAGAACAACAAGTGCTGGACAACCTAGCTCGGCACAATAGCGGTCCCTTACCTCAAGAGCATGTAAATATTATTTGGCGCGAAATTTTTTCTTCGTCGCGTGCTTTGCAGCGTCCGCAGCATGTGGCCTATTTAGGGCCAGAAGGTACCTTTTCCTATTTTGCAGGCTTAGAATATTTAGGAAAAAGCGTGCAAATGCAACCCTTTTCGCATTTTCATGAAGTTTTTCGCGCTGTTTATGACGGCACGTGCGCCCTTGGCGTAGTCCCCTTAGAAAATTCTTTAGAGGGTACCGTAGGGCAATGCTTTGATTTATTTTATAATTTTGACGTATCCATTCAGGCAGAGCTCTTTTTACACATTAATCATAATTTACTCAGCCTTGCATCCACTTTAGCAGAAATCAAAAAAATTTATTCACATCCACAAGCCTTGGCTCAATGCGATGCGTGGCTTCGTGCCCATGTTCCGGGGGCAGAATTGGTGCCCATGCAATCTACTGCTGCCGCCGCGCGTCAAGCTGCTACCGAAAAAAACGCTGCCGCCATTGGCAATGCGGCGCTGGCCGAGATGTACCCCTTCCATGTACTGGCTTCGTCCATTGAATCCAGTGCCGACAATTGGACACGTTTTGTCATCATCAGCAAAAAAGATACAGAAACTGCGGGCCCATTGCCTTCAAAAGAAAAGCAAACTTTAGAAAAACAGCAACAAGACCAACAACAGGATATGAAAACAGGAGGGCAAAAAACCTCCCTCCTCTTTACCCTCATCGACAAGCCAGGGTCGTTGTCTGCGGTGCTTTCCACTTTTGCTAAGCACAACATCAATATGCGCAAATTAGAATCGCGCCCCTTGCGTCTTTCTGGTGGCGAGTGCTGGCGTTATGTCTTTTTTGCCGATGTGGAGTGCAATGTACTTGAAGAGCAATACCTTCCGGTGTTGGAAGTTTTGCGCGAAATGTGCAGCTCATTTCGGGTGTTGGGTGCTTATCCTGCGGCGCTACAGCACAACTAGCATGCTCTTGAAAAAGGGCAGTCGGTTGAAAAAGAGGCGTCTACTTCGTTAAGCTTGCTTTTTGCTCCAGTCATGTACCAGAAGAGTACGCTTTGCTCTCGATTTGCGTAGTTGCTCGTGCCTCGCAAACGCAAACGGCTTCGCCGCCCGTTGGGTCGGACTCCTTTCGCAAAAAGCTTCGCTTGCCTCGTATCCACCCCTTTTTGAATCGACTGCAAATGTCAACTGCCAAGGAGTAGGTAGTTGAAAAAAACTGTCTAGTGCCAATGCGGTATACCACTAACCCACAGGACGTGGGCAAGCCCAGCAGGGAAACAAGCCAAAAGCAAGACGGAATTTATTTTCGGCGCCTGCGACTTTTGCGAGAGCTTGTGTTGCACAGGACGTGCAACCAAGCAGCATGTAGATTATTGAAAAAGTACCAGTTACTTCGTTAAGTTCGCTGTTTGCATGCCTGCATACGCAGCATTCCCCGCGTTTTCCCTTATATTTAAAGCTTTTTAAATGATTAAATACCATTCAATTAAAAAGTTTTTGGGAGGGGTGGGGGTGTGGGGGGGGGGACCCCCTTTTTAAAAAAAGGGGTGCCCC
>CAYJHX010000098.1:0-6878 GCA_964369395.1 uncultured Desulfovibrionaceae bacterium | reverse complement strand
TCATGAATACCCGCAGCGCTTTTTTAAGCTGCAGCAGGCCATTCAAAAAGAAGACCTAGAGGCACTTTTAGAGCAGGCACACAGTATCAAAAATGGAGCGGCCATGCTCGGTTTTCTTCCTTTATATGAAATGGCTAAGGAAGTAGAAGAGCGCTGTAAGCAGGGTGTTGTAGGGGATGGTGTTGCCCTTATGCATGTCCACGCGCAGACGTATATTCAGGTGCATATGGCATATAAAGCAGGCTGCGAGTAAGGCTGGTTAAAGACGCTCTAAGAGAGGGCGAGCTGTTAAGGAAATACTGATTCAATGTCTTTTTGTCCTCTAGCGGCGTCAGATTCACCTTACTAAGACTGCATGTCTATGTGCTATGCATCCTTAGCAAAGTTCGCCTTCCTTGCTAGAGAACAAAAATCTTATTACATCAGCGTTTCCTTCGTGCGTGCCTTTTCAACGCACCGTAAAACCGTACAAGAGCTAAATATGAATGTGCTAAATACATTTCAGCCTCTTATTATTATTTGTTGTGCTCTTTTGGGGCTTGCTCTTGGTGGTACAGCCCCGCGAGGCACTTTTTCCATTGTTCTTGTGGAAATATTTTTAATGTTCTTGCTGTTCATCATTTTTTTATCGGTGGATATGCAGCAAGTAAAAAAAGCCCTCTTGCATGTAAAATACACTGCTACCAGTCTTGCGATAAATTTTATTATCACGCCTTTCTTGGCCTATGGGCTGGGGGGGCTCTTTTTTGAAAATGCCATAGCCATTCGCATGGGCTTGCTTATGCTTTTGGTAACGCCGTGTACCGATTGGTATTTGGTTTTTACTAAATTGAGCCGAGGCAATGTAGAAATAAATATGGCCATTTTGCCTTTGAACTTAGTATTGCAAGTGGCGCTATTGCCCGTGTATTTATTTCTATTTTTTGGCAATGCTGTCAGCGTGCCATTGCCAACAGTTCTTTATAGCATCGCTCTTGTATTGGTCATTCCCTTTTTTTGCGCCATGCTTATGCGGAAAATCTTGGTGCATTATACGAAAATACAGACATTTCTGGCAGAACAAGGCGATAATGCGCAATTGGTGTTTTTGTGCTTGGCTGTGCTGGTAATGTTTGCCTCGGAAGGGCAAAGCTTGGTGGAAAATTATGCACTTTTATTAAAGCTCTTTGTGCCTTTATTATGCTTTTTTGTAGCAATTTTTTTCGTGGCAAATGTTGCTGCAAAATGGTTGAAGTTTAGCACAGAAGAGCGCATTGCATTACATTTTACTACCATGGCGCGTAATTCCCCTTTGGCCTTAGCCATAGCCATTTCTGCTTTTCCTACAGAACCTCTCATTTCTTTGGCTCTTGTCATTGGGCCTTTACTCGAATTACCTGTTCTTTCTTTAGTGTCGGGTATACTAAAAAAGAGCCCACGCTAGCAGGCTCTTAGGGTAAAATTCTGCACGGTGCACAGCACATAGTACGCGTGCGGCGCTGTATGTCAAAGTGTTATTTGCTGCTTACCAGCCAAGACTCTCCCTGAGCCAATAAGTCCATAACTTTATCTTTAGTTAACCGCGTGGCATCGTAATTAATATCTAGTGTTCCTGCGTCTTTATCAAGGTCTGCTTTTTTTACGCCGGGGTAAAAGCGTAAAAGCATGACAATTTTTTTGGCAAGGGCCGGGTCGTGAAAGGCATCATGTTTCAGACTGATATGTCCTTCACTAAAAGCTATAATATGGTCGGTGAGCATGTGTTCTCCTTGAGCAATAATACGAAATAATGCCGCTAAACGATAATAAATGTCAAGATGTATCTGGGCTATGCTTAGCTTTCCTTGTGCGTTGCTTGAGCAATCCAATAGCGTAGGGTTTTGTACAAAATAGCAGGGGTGATGGGTTTAGTAATATGATCTTGCATGCCGTGGGACAAACTGAGCTCTCTATCACCTTTCATGGCGTGAGCCGACATGGCTATGATGGGTAAATGGTCAAATTTTTCTTGAGAGCGTAGATGCTTGGTGGCGGTATAGCCGTCCATCACCGGCATTTGTATATCCATAAGCACCGCGTCGTAAGTGTTTTTTTCCAGCATATCCAATGCTTCTTGGCCATTGTTGGCAATGTCGAGAGTATATCCTGCAGACTGCAAAATTTCTTTGGCAACAAGCTGATTTATTTCGTTGTCTTCTGCCATGAGCAAGTGTCCGAGGCTGTCATTTTCTACATAGACAATGCCTTCGTCTTGTTCGTATTGATATTCGTCTTGTTCGAGAGTGTCTTGGCTGACGCTAAATATGGCTGTGCAGAAAAATGTAGAGCCTGTGCCCAATTCGCTTTCTACCCAAATATGTCCGCGCATCATGGTGATGATGCTACGCGAGATGACGAGGCCAAGGCCTGTTCCGCCAAATTCTCGAGTGACCGAGCTGTCTGCCTGAGAAAAAGCAGAAAAAAGGCGATCAATATGTTCGGGGCTAAGGCCAATACCTGTGTCACGCACGGCAAATTGACATAAAAGCTCGTGCCCATCGCGCAATGAGCTTTCGATTTCTAAGGAAACAGTACCGGATCGGGTAAATTTAATGGCATTGCTCACCAAATTAAAGAGCACCTGTTTTAAGCGTAAAGCGTCACCCAGCAGCACGGTATCGGCAAAAGCGCCTGCTTCTACATGCAGCAAAAGACCTTTCTTTTGGCTTAAGGGGGAATATAAATCGCTGACTTCTTTGGCGAGATCTTGCAAGGTGAAGGGGCGGTTTTCCATCTCTAGCTTGCCCGCTTCGATTTTTGAGAAATCTAGAATATCATTGATGATGCGCATAAGATTATTGGCTGAAAGTAAACTTTTATCCACATAATTTTCTTGTATGGGGCTAAGTTCTGTTTGTTCTAGTAAGTGTAATAAACCTAAAATACCGTTCATGGGGGTGCGGATTTCGTGGCTCATATTGGCTAAAAATTCACTTTTGGCTTGGGTGCTTTTTTCCGCTACTTCTTTGGCGTGGCGCAAGGCTCGTTCGTTGGTTTCAATTTCTTTTAGCATGGTATAATGGCCACGCAAATCTTTTAGATAGCTGATAAGCCCCTGCTTGCCTTGGTACGAAGTGCGCATGACCAATATGTCTAAGGGAATTTCTTCTTTGGTAAAAGCGTGTTGCCCCATGAGCTCGAGTTTTATAATGCCCTTGCTAAAGGCTTCGTCCATGACTTGATAAAGCAAATCCTTAGTGGCAACGCCGTTGGGTTGCTTGTGGGGCATGGTGAGTTCAAAGCCTTCCAAGTAGGCTTCTTGGCTATCAAAACCAAAGATATTGGCTCCTTCCAAATTCGTATAAATAATATCGAAATTTTCATCCCAAAAATGCACGCACATGGGTAATGAATCTAGCATAAGGGTATTGCGTAATTCGGCTTCTTTGACCAATTTTTGCGTAGCTTTTAATTCGCGCAAATCACGAGCATAACTTACTATAATATTTTCGCCCGCCAAGGTAGAGCGTATAGCAAACAGTTCTACGGGAATGAGTTCTCCCTCGCTATCGCATTGCAGCCACTCTGCATGTATGGAACCATTATCCAATACATGCTGGAATTGTTCTAGAAATTTTTCAGCAGAAGGGCTGCCATCGGGCTGAAATTCTGGAAAAGTAGACCGATAGTTTGCTTTATAACTTTCTTTACTATCAAATTTAAAGGTGCGTAAAACTTCCCTATTACAGTCGATAAATTCTCCATCGGTACTCCAAAACGTGATGCATAGAGGTACATGCTCAATGATAAGAGCATTGCGCTCTTCCACAAAACTGGCCTGTTTTTGCATGGCTTTAAATTCGCGCAAATCGCGAGTATAGCCTAAGAGCATATCTTTGCCTTTAAAACGGGTTCGCACAGCGGTGACTTCTACAGGCAATAAGTCGCCATGGCGATCTATGTGCAGCCATTCCGTTTGCACATAGCCTTCTCTAAAGGCTCGACCAAGCATCTCTACCACGCGTTCGGAAGTAAGTTGCCCATTGGGTTGATATTCTGGGGAAAGGGTGTGAAAACATTGTATATAATCTAGTTTATTTTCAAAGCCAAATAAGCGGTGTGCTGTGCTGTTGCAATCTACAATTTGAAAATGTTCGTTAACAAGGTTTACCCCAAAAGGCATGCCCTCTAGCATGGTGTGCATAAGCTCTTCCATATCGGTGCGATCGTAGGTCACATTATGCTGGGCACGATTGCTGTGTGAGAAAACACAAACAACATCTTTTCCATTGTATTTTATACACAAAAAAGAAAGATTTACAGGGATTTTAAAACCATTATTGCTTTGCCAAATCCATTCGCAAGCGGCATAGCCTTGAGAAAAAGCGTTGTCCAACTCGTGCGAAAATTGCTCGAAATTTTGTGAAGGGAAAAAGCATGTATCAGAATTTTGTAAACAACACTCTTTATTTTCAAAAGAGAGCAAGGCTAAAAAACTGTCATTACAGTCTATAATGTGTTTATCTTTATTCCAAATAGAAATGGGAGTTGCGCTGTTGTATATGATGTCGGTAGCGTAGGTTTCGCTTGAAATTTTTCCTTCCAAAACCACATGTGGTACTTTTGTGGAATGAATTTGCATGACGAAAAGCGTTTCCTGCTCGTAGGAAATGGTGGTCATGGCGTATTGCGCAAAAATTTTTCGGGTGGGAGTAATGTGATGTTCCCAAGAAAATTGGCTAATGCCGTCATGCAAGCTTTTAGCATATTGTGTTTGGAGGAAATCTAAAAAAAGGGTGCCGTTTTCTGCCTCGATATCATGATTCCATAGGCGCATACAGTCTGCAGCATCTTTTATGCCAAAAAACGTGTAAAAACTTTTCGTGGCATAGAGTATTTGTCCACGCTCTGACAAACAGCATAAGGGACTGGGGTTTTTACCGTAAAACGTATGCAAAAAACCATAGGCGTCGTTATCGGATGAGGTAGGGTGTGAAGGCATACTATCCCCTCTGTTGGATTTAGCTAAAAGGTGCTTAATGAGAATAATTCTTTTTTAGCGTTATGTCAACTAAGAGGAGTTTTTTTATGAGCTTAAGAAAGTTGCGTCTTGTAGGTAATCCTGTTACACCATGCACAAATATTTACGCGTATACGGCGTTAAATACACACAATCTCTTTTTAAGGAGTCCTTATGCATTTATTAGATATGGCTACAGCAGCAGGCTGAGCAGCGAAAGTGGCTCCAGAGGTTTTGGAGCGAATTTTAGAAAAAGTACGTCCGGCAGCAGCAGCTCACCCAAGTCTTGAAGCGCGTGTGCTCGCAGGACGCGCCCACAACGAAGACGCCGCGTTAGTCGCAGTTCCTCACGGAGCCGCCATTGTACAAACAGTGGACATTTTGGCGCCTATTATCAATGATGCCTACATGTTTGGACGCATTGCCGCGGCTAATGCTTTGTCCGATGTTTATGCCATGGGTGGCACGCCTTGGTGTGCTATGAATATGCTTTTTTTCCCCACAGCTTGCCACGGGCCTGACGGCGAAGAGGTGGTAGCGCAAATACTCAAAGGCGGGCAAGATGCCCTCACCGAAGCTGAAGCGGTCTTAGTGGGCGGGCATACGGTGGAAGACTCGGAAATCAAATACGGTATGTCTGTAACAGGTATCATCGATCCCAGTAAAAAAGCTACCAATGACGGCTTGCAAGTGGGGGATGTTCTTATCCTTACCAAGCCCTTGGGCACGGGTATTTTGTCCACAGGGGTGAAAGCACGCTGGGATGATTTTGAAGAAAGCGAAGCTCTCATTGCCAAATGGTGTGGTAAACTCAATAAAAATGCCGCCAAGGTACTTACAGAATTTGCCCTTAAGGCCGCCACAGATATTACCGGCTTTGGCCTTGGCGGGCATGCCATTGAAATGGCTCGTGCTTCTCAGTTGCAAGTAGTATTGCAACTCGAAGCTTTGCCAGCCATGGCCCATGTGCTGGACTATGCCAAAAATGGTTTGATTCCTGCGGGAAGTCATGCCAATCGTAAGTTTTGGCAAGCTTTTACACATATTCCTCACGCCGCAGATATGAATTTAGAAAGCCTTGTTTTTGACACGCAAACTTCCGGCGGCTTGCTTTTGGCTGTACCACAAGAAAAGGTGACGCTTGTAAAACAAAGCCTTATGGCATTGGGCGAAGAAGCGTGGGAAGTGGGCTTTGTGCAAGAGTTGAAAGATGGGGAAAAACCCCTAGTCTTGCTGTAGTCGTCTTTTTGTGTCCTGTTTTTAAGGGGCGCTTTATCTCGCCAAAGGGCCCTTTTAATAAAGGCTCCTTTGGGAACTTTGCGTTACGAGTATGTGAAAAAAATTTTCCTATTCTGTAAAAAAAACAATGTTTTTAAATAAACAAGTATACCTATGACATTTCCTAAAATTTCCGGTATTATTTTGGCTTCGGGCTTTTCCACGCGTATGGGGTGTAATAAATTACTTTTGCCTTGGCCGCCATCTCGATTTTCGCGTGAGAAATCTGTGAAAAATTGTGCGCAGCAAACACGTCCTCTTTTGCAATGGGTGCTAGACGCGGCAAAGCAATCGCTCTTGCATGAAATCATCGTGGTTATACCAGAGGTTAATACAGAGGCGGGGCACGCTTTACGTACTGAAATAGATATGCGCGGATGCATCGTTTTGGAGAATCCATTGCGTAGCCTTGGGCAATCAGAGGCGCTAAAAGTGGGTGTGCAACACCTTGTTATGCATCCCTCACCAGAGCTTCAAGGGGCCATGGTTCTTTTGGGTGATCAACCTTTTTTGACAACTTCTACGCTGAACACCTTGGTGGTCACGGCACAGAAAAATCCTCAAGCTTGGATTGTGCCTTCTCTTGCGACAGCTCAAGACGTGGCGTCACAAAAAGATATGG
>CAYJHX010000097.1:0-6878 GCA_964369395.1 uncultured Desulfovibrionaceae bacterium | reverse complement strand
GTTTTGAAGAAAGCTGTTTTCCTTGAGCTTCGGTCACTACAGTCTGGCGATGGCTTCCTGTATAGATGTTCATAAGCAAAGAAGCATAGCCTTCAAAGAGTGTCAGCGGTAAACACAAAGAAAAAAGAAGAATCCAAACATATTTCAGAATGGCTTGTGTGGTACATATGGCGAGAAGAAGAAAAAGAAGACTTGCACCAAAACCTATCAAAAAGAATTTTACTGTAAAGGGCGGCAAAAAGCACAAGCCCATAACGAGCAATAGAGTTATAAGAATAGTTATGGAAATTTTGCGCATAAAAACCTCATTTATGTTGTATACGTCTATTCACAACCATGACCAGTTGTATAAAAAAGTTTTCAACAGCCTGTTATGGTTTAAAATTTTATCAAGATTACGCTCAAGTAACGTAAAGTTCGCAAAGAGTCAATATGCAACAAGCAGTTAAAGATTTTCGTCTTCAAAGAAAAGCCACTTTTACCGTATTGCTAGTGGCTCGCGGTCATGGTATAAGGGTATACATGTACAATACAAAATAACACATCTCTATTTATTTGCCGTTTAGAAAGGAATATCCATGGGTTTTTTTTCCGCTATAAAAAAGTTTTTGGGCAGTGAGTCCACAGAAAAAGAAGACAAAAAAGAACAAGGGCCTGAGGCAGACCTTGCAACCTCTGCTGATGCCGTGGCGCCTGTGCCTCTGGCAGAACCTACAAACCCTGAAGGGGGCACCTCGGCAGAAGTGCCTTCGCAACATATATTCCCTACAGAAGCAGTAGCCGAAGATGGTCTACCCGAAAAAAGCGTAGAAGAAGAAAAACACCCAGAAGAAATATCTTCGCAAGAACAGCTTGCTCTACACACCAAAGAGCCGAGCCCCGAAAGTGTGGCTACAGAAGTATCTTCGCAAGAGATGCACGCTACAGATACGCCACCTCCTGCTGACGTTTTTGACCCCCCTATTGTTACAGAAACGCCTCCTATCCCTCAAGAGCAAAGCCCTGCTGCCCCTTTCAAGCCCTCTCTTGAGGATGACAGCAGCGTCAAAGAACCTTTGCCTCCTATGCCCCCTGTGCCCCCTATGGCGGAACATCCAGAAACTACAGTAAAGGTGGAAGCCACAGAAGCCCTAGAAGAGGCTCTAAAAATCGCGGGCATAGAAGAAGTAGAGGACAATGCCAAAACGGATTCTCATGCAACTCCCGAAGCGCCTAGCCAAACGCCCACCGCTGTAGGAAGTATTTTTGAAATAGAAGGCTTATCAGCTGAAGATCAAGCAGCACTCTCTTTGGCCTTACGTCAAGAAGAGCCTCGTCTCTCTGCTTGGCTCAATGTTATTTTAGATGGCATGAGCACCGTTTCTCCCTTACTTTGGCAGCGTTTACGCTATCTATTACAATCGCTTGATGCTAAACCAGAAGAAGCCACAGCCTTCGTGGATGATTTTGCCGGTTGGCTTACGCGTATGGAATATGAGTACATTGAAGAATTTCGTTCCGAGTTGCAATACCGTTTAGCCTTAGCCCTAGAATTAGAAGACGAAGAAGACGAGCGAAACAGGCTACTTGTAAAATTGAGTGATGGGCTTGCCCGCACACGAGAACAATTTACGCGCAAACTCGACGCCCTCTTTGCTTCCCACGGCGCTCTTGATGCCGCCTTTTGGGAAGAAATGGAAGAACTGTTCATCACCGCTGACGTAGGTTTTGAGTCCAGTATGCAACTTATTGAGCGCCTTAAAGATGGCGTACGCAAACAGGGTCTTTCAGAGCCGCACGAGCTGCGCACTCTCTTGCAAGAGGAAGTAGAAAAAATATTCCAAATGCCCAAACGCATTTCTTCCCACAATCCTCCGGAAGTTGTCATGATGGTGGGGGTAAACGGCGTGGGCAAAACCACTACCATTGCCAAGTTGGCCCACCGTGACCGCATGCAAGGTAAAAAAGTACTCATTGCCGCGGCAGATACCTTTAGAGCAGCAGCCACCGAACAACTGGGAGTGTGGGCAGAACGCGTAGGAGCCGATTTTCACCGTAAAGAAGCCGGTGCCGACCCCGCAGCAGTGGCCTTTGAAGCTATGGATATTGCCTTGCGTAATGATTACGATGTCATCTACATTGATACGGCAGGACGCTTGCAAACCAAAGTTAATCTTATGGAAGAATTAAAAAAAATACGCAACGTCATTGGCAAAAAACACAACGGAGCACCGCATCGTTGTATTTTGGTTATTGATGCCACTACGGGGCAAAATGCTCTCTCGCAAACAAAAATGTTTCATGATGCCAGTGGTGTAGATGAAATCATCTTAAGTAAACTTGACGGCACCGCCAAGGGTGGCGTGGCTATTTCTGTGGCCATGCAATTTTCCATCCCTATTACCTATGTGGGGCTAGGGGAAAAATTGGAAGATTTGCGCCCCTTTAATGGAAAGGATTTTGCAGGAGCCCTTTTAGGCGCTGAAGAAACGCCAAAACAATGACAGAGTGTTACAAAACCCTGCTTTCATACTGTAATATTTATATAAGTTTACAATATATAAGGTGCCCAATGGCGCCCTATATACAAATAATCCAAGCCTCACATACGAAGCTTGGATTATGCAGATGCTACACAAGAAGCATACAATAGCGTTATGCAATAAAATGCTCTTGCTTTACAACGCATTCACTTTTAACACGATCTAGTAATTCAGCTAAGGTAGCTTTAACGTGTTCACGAATATCGCCGGCGACCACAAGAAAAAGAATATCATCGCCAGGTTTAAATTCGCCCTCAAGAGCGTCCCATGCAATGGCAAAAATCCCCGGATTTTTCTCTAACTCTTGGCAAATTTCGTGAATTTTTTCTTTGTTTTGTTTAACGGTTATGGAAGAAACACGTTTTCCATCGTGACGTGATGTGCCGCGTGCAACTCCATTATGCACAAGCACCATACCGACATTATCTGTAAAACCAGGACGTTGCTTTAATTCAGCAATAGTTTTATTGATGTCCATATAAGCTCCTTTTTTGATGAGGTGATACAATGGCAGTTTTTAGTAGTCTCTTGGCCAAGCTCCCCAAGATTAACGAAAGTCGTATGTCAGCGCAAGGCTATGTTTTGTGGTTTTGCTGGCAAACTGAGTTGGACCCTGTCATCACCCAAACTTTGCAAAATTATGGTGGCATGTTCATTGTATCAGACTATGAACAGTCCGCATGGTTTTTCTTCAATAAAGACGTTTTTTTGGCTTTGGCGCGCCTTTCCGTATGGGCTCAATTCAATCCCCTTGGGGCTACTGTACAGGTATTGCAAGGCCGCTTGTATTTTGGCGTACAAGGAGAGCATTTCCTTGATATTGAAACCTCCATCGCGCAGCAAGACGTCTACGCCAGCAAAAAATTTGATATCTATATCCATCCACGTTTATTAGATAAAGATACCGTTTTTCCCGGTATCAACTTTACCCATATAGAAGCTGTGCAAGGGGTTTTGCCTCTTGACTGGCGCTCCATCGAAGCCGATTCGCGCTTGCCCTACTCCTCTTCACAGGGGTGGTATGCTGTCATGCGGCCTTTGGGCAATCCCCTTGATCCGGCCTATCAAAAAGCTTGGCCCCATATGCAAAATGGCTTAGTGGAAATCTTTAAGCATAATAAATTAAAATTCTTAGTGCATAATGACTATATGATGGTCACCATTGAGAATTTGCAAGTATTGCGTACGTGGTTGCAAGAGCAACTCATGCTAGTAGACGATACAAAGCTGCAAGAGCCGGAGCACTCTTGGCCATTTCTTACGGTGGTTGTAGACCGCAAGGGTATGAACTTTAATACAGAGCTGTATAAAAAAATCACCTTGCAATGGGATAAGCTCAGCCCCGATGTGCCCTATATGAGCTACCGTACTGCCTATCTATTGGGGAGCTCTTTTCTAGTAAATGATATACGCTTTTCCGATAATTTAAACAGCATGGATGCTTGGTGCACCATAGCCCTTGGTGAAAGCGCCGCGGCCACGCCGGCCATACCGGTGCTTATGTCTGCACAGCTTATTTCCGGTGAAGAAGAGTGTTGTTTCTTCTGCGGCATTAATTCGCATAAAACATGCGATTGCCCCACCTTTAAGTTATCGCATTTAGAAGTAGAATCTACAGACAATGCTACAGAATTAGACTTGGATACCATCAACGAATCTTTCCGCGTTGTTGAGCGAAAAGTCACTCAAGATGGTGTAAAAGCCTACGCAGAAATTCTTAAAGAGGATGAGGCTCCCGCTCTCTTACTCAAAGCTATTTTTGATATCAATTTCTTTTCTCAAGTGCGTTCCATGCCCTATATGTGGCTTACACGCGGGAAAGATTTGGGGAAAGTTCGTGAAGAAGAAGAGCTTGTCAAAGACGATCACCCTTGCTGGGACTTATTTGAAAAGTTCTGCAAAGCCGATGGCATATCTGAAGTAGCGCCTCTGATTAAATCCATGCAAGAACATATCAATCGTAACGCTCGCGATATGCGCTTGCGCAATCTTTTGGGTTTTATGTATGTCTATGTTCATGAGTTTAGCAAGGCTAGCGCCGCTTTTAAGGAGGCTGCAACCCTAACAGCCATGCCTTCTTTACAAGCTTGGAATGAATATTTACAAGCCCGTACCGCAGAAGTGCAAGGGCAATTTATGGATGCCACCAACCAGTATAATCAAGTCTTGCGGGTGGTGCCACAGTGGAAGGAATTAATATACCGCAAAGTGGTGTGCAAAGTAAAAATGGGTTTTGTGGAGCAAGAAATTATCAATATCAATAAGCTTGTTCAAGATGATCCCTCTTTCTTCAATAAATTCCTTGTGGACCCCGAGCTTGGACGCGGACAGTTGGTCATTCTTACTAATTTGCAGCCCTTATGGCGCGATACACAATTTCAAGCCGAAGCTGAATTATTGAAGTTATCTAGTCTCGCAGAAAAAATTCGCGCATGGTTCCCGCCGCACCATCCTAGCCATGGGTTATTAAAGGTACGCTTGGAAGAATTGCAAGCCTTGGGCGATGTTAAAAACTATTCGGCTTTTTTGGAAATTATTCGCCGGCGTCCTCTCTTAGACACAGAAATTGAAGAATTTATTCAACACCAAATAGAAATTATTCAGGAACGCTATAAATTCTACTTGGCTGAATTACAAAAAATTCGTGATGAAGCGGCATGGTTCCCTTTTCCCAAACTTTTGCACGATTTTAGCCGTGAATTTAACGAGGCCGCCAATACTTTGAACTGGGCTTTTAGCTCCAATTTTCAAGAAGCTGAAAGTTTTCAAAAAGCGCAAAATAATGTTAAAGGATTAGAAGAGCTCTTGCGTTCTTTGCGGCGCCGTCTAAAAATGTTACGTGCCATGCGTGACGGCACACTGTTTGGTATGACCTTCCTTAAAGCCTTTATTTGGATAGAAGCCCTAGGATTGCTTATTTGCCTTGTTGGCATTCCGGCCATTGTTATGTTTGGACATCATGCCGGTCTTGGGTGGTTACGCGAAGTGCTTTCTTCGCAGCAATGGGAAATCCAAAAAGTGCTGGTGGGGATTTTAACCATTCTTGCCTTTTGTTTAGCTTTACTTCGGTCTACCATTGTCTTTGAGCGACAGCGCGATAAGTTCTTAGACCAAGCGCGAGAGCAAAGGGAGCGGTTACAAGAAGAGCGATTAGGAAGAATCCGCAAGAAAAAGGAACAAGATGCAGCCAAGGCCAAAGCAGAGCGACGCGCAGCAGAAACAGAGTCTTTGCGCCGCCGTTTTGAAAGTTAAGATACGTAAAAAAAATTCAAAATAAACATATCACCCTTTTTTGAGAGATTGTGTTATGCAGTTTGAATGGCTCAATTTTTCTACCGTAGAACCTTTTTTTCTTATCCATGCCCTATCCATTTTTGTGGTGGGGCATGTTTTATTAAAAAAAACTAATCCGCGTTCTGCCTTGGCCTGGACGGTGACCATACTCTTTTTGCCGGGCCTTGGTTTTTTGTTATATCTACTCTTTGGCATTGCCCGAGCAGAAAGCCGTGCCGCGCATTTTATGCGCAAAGCGCGCCTCAAGGCTGAACATCAAGTAGAATATTGGCAATACGATGACCTATGCAAAACACCCCATGGGCATGTGCAAAGCTCCTCCTTTTCGCCACGTTTTTTTGCCATGAGCTCCATAGGTCACAAGCTGACCAATAAACCTTTAAGCGGGGGCAATGCTATTGCGCCGCTCTACAATGGAGATGCGGCGTATCCTGCCATGCTACAAGCCATCGACGAGGCAGAAGACTATGTGTACTTGACCACATTTATTTTTAATGGCGGTGACATTGGTAAAAAATTTGTGGACGCCCTAGCCCATGCGGCACAACGTGGTGTCGATGTGCGGCTTATGGTAGACGGTATTGGACAATTTTATTCTTGGTCGCGCCCTTGGCGCACCCTTACTGCCAGCGGAGTGCAGGTGGTGCGATTTTTACCACCGCGTTTATTGCCGCCCAATCTTTCCATAAACTTACGCAATCACCGCAAAGTCTTGGTAGCAGACAATCAAGGCTTTACGGGAGGCATGAATATTGCCGATTACCATGTGCAATACCATGAATCTTTTTCGGTACAAGATGTGCACTTCATGTGTTCCGGCCCCATCGTCACGCAATTGCGCGAAGCTTTTTTGCTCGATTGGGGTTTTTGCACCAATGATTATGCTGTGCCCCCTCGTAAAACCGAAGAAATGTGCGGCGACGTGTTGTGCCGCATAGTGCTTGATGGCCCCGGCTCCGGTAAAGACCCTCTGCACGAGCTTTTTTTCAGCGCCATAGCGGCGGCTAATACCAGTATTTGCATTATGACGCCGTATTTTTTGCCTTCGCACGAAGTGATGGG
>CAYJHX010000096.1:0-6910 GCA_964369395.1 uncultured Desulfovibrionaceae bacterium | reverse complement strand
CATTACTTTACACATCTTGTGAAGCTAGGAGATGTATTTCTGTAAAATGTTCCTTCAAATATTGAAGGGTTTTCTTCCATTCATACTCTCCGCGTATGACCTGTATTTCCGCTTGGCCTTGTTTTACAAGCTCTTTAAAGCTTTCAAAAAAGGCCGTTGCTTCATCTTGTTCTAAACCATGGACATAGTCCACAAATTCTTCCATGGCCCCTGCTGGCGCCAGTTGGTCCACATTACCATAATGGCTTAAACTCTTAGCAATGTAATAATACGCTTTTAAAGGGGCATTATATTGCTGTATAAGCTGCGTTAGCTGCGTTATTTCCGTTTCAGTTAGAGGGGCTAGTTTGTCTGCTAAGCAGAGTACGCAACAATGATCTTGGCCAGAAGTACCAAGCACACGCCGCATGTGATAACTATGATGTCTTGACGTCTGCTTTTGGAAATTTTGCTCCACATATGCTCTCCTGTCTTTTATTTATTATTTTAAGAAGTAGATAACAACCCACAGAGCAAGGGCAGCTTTAATACCTGCTACCACAAAGCCAAGGGCTGCGCCGGAAAGTCCCGCAGCCTTAATGTCTGAAAGGCGCGTGGTTAAACCGATACTGGAAAAGCCAAGAAGAAAACACCAGTTCATGAAAGAGCTGGCTAATTTCACTTCTGCTTGTGTTAAAAAGCCAAAAGTATTGAAGGTAACAATAGCGATGAAGCCGATTACAAAGACGGGGAACTTATCTATGATAAGTTTCATTTTGCTGGTGCCTTCCATTTGAGCTTGCACTTCGGCGTCGGCATTTGCCACCATGATGGCAAGAGTCAAAACAACAAATGGTAAGAATACAACGCGGCCAATGTTATATACACCAGCAACGTCACCAGCTTCTGGACTAAAAGCAAGACCAGCGGCTAGCACTTGAGCAGAGTTGATAATGCCTACACCAGCAAAGGCGCCAAATTGATTGCCTGTAAGTTCAAACCATTGTCCTACAAAGGGGAACACAAAAAGAGCGATAAGGCCAAACATCAATACCACAGCGATGGTATAGGCCATATCTTCGTTTTTAGCGCGTACAGCAGGAGCAATGGCTACAGCGGCAGAAACACCGCATACAGACAAGCCTGCGGCAAGACAGGCGCTTAAGGCAGGAGACATGTGTAGTTTTCGACCTACCCACATAAGGATGAGGGCAGTAGCAAAAAGGAAAACAGCAATGATGAGCAAGGCTTCAGTACCTGTTTTCAGAAGGCCTTCAAAGGAGTATTTACAGCCCATGACCACAATGCCAGTTTTTGTTAAAATAGTAGAATATTTTAAGCCAGGTTGAAAAATTGCGGGAACCCCAAATACATTGAGGATGACCATGCCAAAAATGATAGCCACAATAAAGTTACTGAGATTTAGGCTTTTTATAACAGGATGCAACGAGTTAATAAGGGGAGTTACATACCATGCTATTAAAGCAACACTAGTAAGAAGGATAATGCCAGGAAGAGCCTGAAGAATTCCTGCCACGACACCTTGTTGTTCTTTAGCCACATTTTCCATTTACACCTCCAAATGTATCACAGAAATCAATGGCAAGAAAATCACAAGCTGTCAAGAGATTATGCAAAAGATTGTGAAAAAATAATCAGAAACACGAAAAGAATGAGGAATAAAAATGCTAAAATATACCGTATAATAGTGTACGCTGTTACGATAGTGGGTATGTACCTTACCATAAATAATGCACTTTACACGTTGTTTGTGAAAAAAAAGATTTGAGAAGTGTGCTTTTTTTGCAACACTTGAGAAGTTTTTTGCAACAAGCATAAGAAGCTTGCATCAAAGAAAAATGCCATTACAGAGATTTGCTACAAAAAGAATACTGAAAAAGAATAAAGAGCAAGATATGTATGATATCTTACTCTTTATGTAAAAAATGATATTTTGCTATACGTTAAAAAGGAAATGCATTACATCACCGTCTTTAACTACATATTCTTTGCCTTCTGTACGTAAAACCCCTGCCGTACGGCATGCCGCTTCGTTTTTGTATTGAACAAAATCGTCATAGCCAATGACTTCGGCGCGAATAAAGCCGCGTTCAAAATCTGTGTGGATGACGCTGGCAGCTTGCGGGGCTTTCCAGCCTTGCTTGATAGTCCAAGCACGTACTTCTTTTTCGCCCACAGTAAAATAAGAGCATAGCTCAAGAGTTGCATAGCCTGTACGGATAATGGTTTCAAGGCCGCTAGCTTCAATGCCAAAAGAGGCCAGCATATCAGCCTGCTCTTCATCGGGAAGACCTTGAAGCTCTTCTTCAATTTTAGCACAAATGAGGGCAAAACCAGCGCCACGCTCTGTAGCTAATTTGCGGACAGCCTCTACGTGAGCATTGCCGTCTACAGCGTGTTCTTCGTCTACATTAGCGCAATAAATAGTTTTTTTAGCGGTGATAAGGCCCATTTCACGCCAGTGAGTAGCAAAAAGGTCTCCATCGGGTTGCTCAAAAGTAATGGCGGGTTTACCGGCATTCAGATGTTCTACAAGGCTTGCAACCTGACTTGCCACAGCTTGGGCATTTTTGTCGCCACGAATTTTGCGCAAACGCTCCATACGTCTTTCGGCCGACTGAATATCAGAAAGCAGTAGCTCTGTTTCGATGGTTTCAATATCGCGAAGAGGGGCAACTGTACCGTCTACGTGAGTGATATTTTCATCTTCAAAACAACGCACCACATGCACAATGGCTGCGCATTCGCGAATATTGGCAAGAAATTGATTACCAAGACCTTCCCCTTTACTGGCACCGCGTACAAGCCCGGCAATATCGATGAAATCTACATTGGCGTGTAAGGTTTTTTGGGGATTGGCTAACTCTGTAAGCACTGTCAAGCGTTTATCTGGCACTGCCACAGTAGCCTTGTTGGGTTCGATGGTACAAAAGGGATAATTGGCTGCTTGGGCATTTTGTGCCTTGGTCAAGGCATTAAATAAAGTAGATTTTCCTACGTTGGGTAAGCCCACAATTCCTATACTTAAAGACATGTATTGCTCCAAAAATTATTTCTAAAAAACCTTACGTAAGTAATACGCATGTTCCTTTATACAAAAGAATACTGCTTGTAAACGGCAATGCGCATTTTGGCAAGTCTTCTTTCGCTCTTCTTTTGAGATGAGGCAGGGAAAAACTATGAGCTACGCTTGTGCGCGATGCATTCTGCTATAATGCTTATGGCTATTTCTTCTGGCGTTTCGGCGTGAATATTTAAACCAATGGGGCAGCGTACAGTTTCTAATTGTGCCTTACTTACGCCCTCTGCCATAAGGGTATCGTAAACTTCTTGGCGTTTGCGCTTGCTGCCTATCATGCCGATATACGACGCTTTGGTGCGTAGTGCTTGCTCAAGCACCGTTTTGTCGTGTACATGCCCCCGAGTGACGATAATAAGGCAGGTATTTGTTGTGGGAGGGCAATTTGCAAAGCATTGTTCGAATTCTGGCACGGTATACGTGGCTTTTGCCCAAGGAAAACGTTCTTTTTGTGAAAATTCTTCTCTATCATCCAATACAGTCACTTGAAAACCAGAAAGCGCAGCCATTTGCGCTGTAGGGCGTGAAATATGTCCGCCACCAAGGATAATCATCTTCCACGGCGCTGTATATTTTTCAATAACAAAAGAGTCTTGTGTTATAGGATCTTGCCAAAGCTTACTTTCTTCGCCATGGGGGAGCTTTTGTAAAAGCGCGTCTTTAGCCTGCACATCCAGAGTAATGTTTTTTGTGTTCCAAGGGCCGTTTTGCCATTGTCCATTTACAGAAAGAGCACGCTGTATTTGCCCTTGCGGTGTTATTTGCTGTAAAACAAATACAGATTCTTGCTCCATATTTTCTACCAGTGTCGTATAAAAAGCCGCGTCTTGTTTTCCTTGAATGGGGCAAAGCAAAACATCAAGGGTGCCGCCACAGATCATTTCGCTTTGGGCAGCCATGCGCCCGGTGAGGGTAAAATTTTTAATTTCAGGTTGTTGTGTTTGTAAAACATGTTTACAAGCCTCAATACACAATCCTTCTGCAAGACCGCCACCTACAGTACCGCAAAGTAAGCCCTGTTCTGTGACAAGCATTTTAGAGCCGCCGCCGCGAGGGGTAGAGCCTTGATGCTGTACCACGCTGACAAGTACTACAGGGATATTTTTTTCCACAACATCACAAAGCTGCTTGAGCAGTTCTTTCATAAAAATTTCCTTTATTACAATGTTCTATAGTTATTTTTTTTCCATCTCTTTTGATGCGCCCTTGCAAAGAAGACAAACGTCGTAAAGGACTTCCACAAGCGCAGGGGCCAGAAAGCAGGGTGGCCACATCACCGGTACGATAACGAATAAGGGGCATAGCTTTGCGCCCCAAGGTAGTAATGACCACTTCCCCCATATGCCCTTCGCTGCAAGGAAGAAAGGGCTCTTCCAAAGAAATAATTTCAATAAAAATATCTAATTCACGTATATGATAGCCTTGTGTCGCCGGACATTGCACGCCAATGCTATAGCCAGCTTCAGTAATACCGTAATGATCTAAATGCAAGAGACCTAATTGTTGTAAAGTATTTTGCAATGCTTCACTAACATGCTCTCCGCTGCTTAAAACCGCCCGCAAGGCTAAAGGCTTGGGGAGGCTAAAGTGTTCGGCATTTTCCACTATTTGCGCTAAAATAGCAAGCTGACTTGGGGCACCCACAATGGTGTGGGGATTGTACTTTTGTAATTCCGCTGCCAGCGTTTGCGCAGTGACGGCAGGGTTGCCATCGAAAACAGTAATGCTGTGAGGCGTAAGCGCTTTGCGTAAGAGCGCGCTAACACCATGGGGTAGGTGTGCTCCGGGCCAAAGGGCTAACAATCTTTGTTCAGGATGAATAAGTTGACTCATGCCTACACGGAAAAAGTCTTCGGTGGCGGCTAAATCTTCTTCACTAAAGGCAAGACGTTTGGGGGCATTGGTGGTGCCGGAAGTTTGTAAAGAAACGACACGTTCGATATCGCCCAAGGAGATACATAAAAATTGCTCCCATTGTTGCAAATCGTTCGCTGTAGTAAAGGGAAGGCTATGCATATGTTCTAGAGAGAAATTTTTGATGTCAATATGGGCTAAGTTTTGCTTATAAAAGCGCGCATGCTGTTTGGCATAGGCCACCGTAGCGCACACACGACGCCATTGTTCTGCATACAATGCGTGGGGAAAAGCTGTATGCGAAGGAAGTTTTTTTTGAAGCCATTGATCTAAAATGCAAGGGCTAAGGGAGGTTTTAAGCATATCTTTCTCTGCTGTGTTCTACTAAAAAGGTCAAGGGAGATATTTCTAAGGAAATGCTGATTAAGAAAGGATTGGTTTAAGGACGCCTATGCAAAGCAAAACCCGTGCTGGATGTCATATTGCAGGCGCAAAAGGGTTTAAGGTGAGGATAGTCTTTTTGTATACCCTGTAAAATATGAATATGGCAACGGCGTAAGCGTGCTAAATCGACGGAATAGACATCTTGAAAGGCCATACCGGAAACAGTAAATCTTTGTTCCAAAGAAGTTTTTTCTAAAAAGCGATCAAAATCATCGCAAGGTGCAGATGGAGACATTGCAGATGCTGTTTGTGGTGTGGCGCCCCAATGACGCGCCACAAAGTCACAAGCGACTTTAGCCGGAGAACACGGCGTGTCTTGTGAAATATGTTGAAGAGTATCACAGGATATATGGGACAATGTGTTTGATGGCGCAGGGGTACAGCAAGTGCCTTGTGCTTCGTGTACGGGAAGGAGAGTATGTTCCAGAGTGCGCGTATAGACGGCGCTGAAGGAACAAAGGGGATGCTCTGATTGCGGCGGGTGAAAATGCGTCGCTTGCAGCATGCCCGCGCTTTGCGTTTCTAGTGCGTGCAAAATTTCGGGAATAGTTAGGCGTGGTGCTTCGCTTTGTTGCCAAGGGTAGCGCCCAAAAGAAGCTACAGGTTGAAAATGGATACCGCGTACCAATGGGCCGCTTTTTATGGCTTTTGTCAAAATATCTTGCAGGCAAGTGTCGTTGACACCTCGTACAAGTGTGGTCACCAAAAGAACAGGGAGTTGCGCTTCAATGCAATTTTGTAAGGCACGTTCTTTTATACGGGCATAGGCGCCTCCACGCAAAGTTGAATAGATTGCGTCGCTGGCAGGACCTGCGGCATCCCATTGTAAATACACAAGGTTTAAGCCGGCATCTTTCAATTTTTGGGCATAGGATGCTCCTGTTTTTTCATCTCCAAGGCGCAAACCGTTGCTATTAAGTTGCACAAAGGTAAAACCACAGGCATGTGTTTCTTGAATAATTTGAGGTAAATCTTCTCGTAAGGTGGGTTCTCCGCCGGAAAGCTGAATATTAACGTTTCCAGCATGTTTTTTCAAAGCCAATAAATGGGATCGCATGTGTGCTAAAGATGGTTGTGTATGCGCTTGTGTCGATGAGGGGGCTTGTGCTGTGGCATAGCAGATGGGGCAGAGCATATTACAGGCTTGCGTTATCTCTAAAAGAACGCAGCAACTTTGTTGTTGATGCTCAGCGCAAAGGCCGCAGTTTTGTGGACAATTTTTGGAGCTTGCCACTTGAGATTGCGCGCGCTGTGTATTCGCGGTTGCATAAGTGTTACCCCTTTGTTGCCATTGCGTAAATGTGGGGGCTTGCGGTGTATGTATCCATGCGGGAACAGAAAAAAAACCGTGTTGCGGGCAAGATTTTTCAAAATAGATATGTGTACCTTTTTCTACATAATGGGCATCAAGAGTGCGCAAGCAAATAGGACAAAGGCTTTGTGTTTTTTGTACTATTTTCAAGAACGCAACTCCATTTCTATATTGTAGCTTTCTAAAAGCGTACAAATTTCTTCCCAACAATCCGCCAGCAA
>CAYJHX010000095.1:4235-6917 GCA_964369395.1 uncultured Desulfovibrionaceae bacterium | reverse complement strand
CCGCGGGCTGTGAGCATGATGATGGGAATATGCGCGGTGCTGGCGTCACGCTCTAATTCGCGACAAACTTGAAAACCATCTTTATGGGGGAGCATAACGTCCAAAAGAATAATGTCGGGATGGCGCGACCGCGCAAGCTCTAAACCAATGAGGCCGTCTTCCGCTTCCATGGTATCAAAACCTTCGCGGCTAAGATTAAATGTAAGTAAATCGCGTATATCTGCTTCATCTTCTACTATAAGTACAAGCTCTTTTGACATAATTCTTCCCTTATCAGCCTGTGATGCCGTGTCCACACCGTCTTTTTACAAAGTGTTTTAAAATTTCTCGGCAAGTAAAGAGTATTTATGCGACAAAAAAATGCTGGCTTTGTTACAAAATGGTGACAAAAGTAAATATCGCTTTTTAACGCTCATGGGGAAACGTGGAAAATGGTATTTATCAAGTGTTTTTGAGACTGCGTAGAGAGGGCATAAGAAAGTTATTTAAGACCTCTGCAGAATTTAAAAAATTGTTGAAATACATGGATTGCTTCGCTTTGCTCGCAATGACTTTCGTTGTAATACTAAGTTATTGCGAGAAACGTAGCGACGAAGCAATTCATGTATTTGTAATTGTGCAGAGGTCTCTATTTTTCAATAATTTGACTCTGGAACACTTTGTGCAAAAGTACCCGCAGGGAACTGCCCTTTAGGAGAATTGTCATGGTATTGACTCCTCATTTTATCACAAAGTACGTGTCGCGTTTACATATAAGAGTTCTTGCATTGGTAGGTCTGAGTGTATTGCTTGCTTTGCCAGCTCATGCTGTACGTATTAAGGATATTGCGACTTTTTCTGGGCAGCGTGACAATCAGCTTATTGGGTATGGGCTGGTGGTGGGGCTTTCTGGTACTGGCGATAAAACCGGTACTACTTTCACTACGGCTTCCATTGCCAACATGATGGACAAAATGGGTGTGGGGGTTGACCCTGCCAAGCTGAAAGTCAAAAACGTGGCATCGGTTATGGTGACGGCGCGTATGCCTGTGTCAGCCAAGCCCGGCTCTCGTTTAGATGTAACAGTGTCTTCTGTGGGCGATGCTACTTCTTTGCTTGGTGGTGTGCTTTTGCAAACCACGTTGAAAGGGGTGGATGGTAAGACCTATATGCTGGCTCAAGGTTCTTTAACCATTGGTGGTTTTTCTGCTGGTGGTGCGGCAGCTTCTACGCAAAAAAATATTGCCACTGTGGGGCTTATTCCCGGCGGGGGCATTGTGGAGCGAGGTATTCCTTTCCAGTTTAACGATCAAAGTAAATTAACACTTTCTTTGCGCAATGCAGATTTTAGCACCAGTCAAAATATTTCTGAGCGTATCAATTCTGCCATGGGCGGAAAATTTGCCAAGGCTACCGATGCTTCTACTGTAGATATTCAAGTGCCAGGCAAGTATCAAAATAACTTGGTGCCCTTGATGGCCTCCATTGAAAATATTGAAGTTTCCCCCGATGGCCCTGCCAAAGTAGTGGTGGATGAAAAAACGGGTACCGTGGTGCTGGGGCGTAATGTGCGCGTGTCGCAATCGGCCGTGGCGCATGGTTCTTTGCAAATTACCGTACAAGAAGCCGAGCAGGTTTCTCAGCCGGGGGCTTTTTCTCAGGGGCAAACGGTGGTTTCTCCGGAAACCAATGTGAATGTGCGCGAAGAAAATAGACGCTTGCTTATGGTAGAAGGTGCCACGTTGCAAGAGTTGGTGGATGGCCTCAATGCCATTGGCGCAACGCCTCGTGACCTTATTTCTATTTTGCGTACCTTGCAAAGATCTGGAGCCTTACATGCGCAGCTGGAGGTGATTTAATGTCAAGTTCTTTACCAACCACACAGGTTATGGGGCACACCACCATGCAAATGCAAAAGCAGAACATGGAGCTGGTACATAACGAAGTAAAGGCGCTGGGCAAGAGTGGTCTTTCTGAGCAAGAAAAATCCAAAAAACTGCGCGAACAATGCGAAGGTTTTGAGTCGATTTTCATTCAAAAGATGTGGCAGCAAATGCGCGCCACCTTGCCGCAAGAAAATCCCTTAGTCGGGCGTGAAGAAAAATTTTGGCAAAGCATGTACGATACCGAGCTTTCTAAAGAAATGGCCAAGGGTGGCGGCATTGGCCTTGCGGATATGATGTACGACCAGCTTTCGCAAAATTTGGTTTCTGCCAGCCGTAGCACGGCCACGCAAGCGGCGGGGTCTGGCGGTATTCCTTTAGAGAGAGGCTTGAATTTTTCTGGAGCTGCTAACGTTGCTGGTGCGCCGAATTTGGCACCTTCGGGCGGTGCATTACTGTTACCCAATGCGACAGGTTCTGCTGCGGCCAATGCGCCTTTGAATCTTTCTCCCAATGCTACGGCATCGGGCGACGGGGCTGCGTTGAGCCCCAAACAATTTATGCCTTCTCCTTTGGCTGATATTTTGGCAGAGCATAAACAAGCCGCCAAGGCTCCTGCGAAAGATTTGTTGGCTGACTTGGACGCACTATCTAAAGCGAATGCAACAGAAAATACTTCTACCAAGGCTTCCAGCACCTCATTGTATGAAGAGGTGGGCGGTGCGCCACTTACGGGACAAGTGCCTTCAACCGGTGGCGCGACTACTGCCATGACGCCTATGGTCAATGCCACAGGTCAAGTCATACCCGGCCAAGTGAT
>CAYJHX010000095.1:0-4135 GCA_964369395.1 uncultured Desulfovibrionaceae bacterium | reverse complement strand
CCCGGCCAAGTGATAGCGGGGCAGGGGGTTGCACAACAATTTTTAACAGGTTTGCAAGCTAAGCAAGCAGCCAATGGGCAATATGCAGGGCAGTTGACAGGGCCACAAAGGGCCGCACAAGCGCAATTTGCCGTAAATAGTCCTCCACCTGCAAATGGCGTGATGCCAAATGCTTCAGAGCGACATGTTGTGCGCACTACGTATACCACCAATGTGCCGCAAGGGCAGCGTAAGGCCAATACGCAGCGTTTAGTACAAGAAGCTTTGCGCACTGCACAGCAAAAAGTAGAGCAGGAACAACAACGCTTGCAACAACAAGGTCAAAATGGGCAAGCGTACTTTGTTGCTCCGGGCGCAGTGCAGACTGGACAAATGTATGGAGCCCCCGCAGGGCAAATGGGACAGAATTTTTCTGGCTCAATACAGGGTGCTCCTCAGGGCGTACCCATGACTGGACAGCCAGCATTTCAAGTGGGGGCGACTCCTTTACCAACAAGACCGACAGGGCCAACAAGTCCAGTAGCCCCAACAGCTCCGGCACAACCAGCGCAAACAACACAGCCGCACCAAGCACAACAAGCGGCACAAAGGGGTACGTCTGCGCAAATGGGGGCACATTTTGTAGCTCCGCCAACGCAAGGCAATGTGGTGTCTACTGTAGTTCCTACAACTTCTCAAGAGGGGATGCAGCGTAAAAGTTAGCTCGTAGAGCGCAGGCAGCCGCGCAGTGCTTGTGTCCTTAAGATGGAGCAAGCCAGAGGCAAGGTGAAGTGTCCTTCCACCGCAGGTGACGTTTGCGAGAGCTTGTGTTACACAGAAAGTGCAACCAAGTGTGATGAGTATCTCTAGCACGCTTTTTGCAAGATAGACCGTACAGGCATGTTTTTAAACGAAAAAAGGGTAAAAATTTCCCCCTTCTTTTTCGAGCCTGAACTGAAAATCTTTAGTAAAAGGAATGCTTTATGTACCAACGCATACACACAGCTCTCTTTCGCCAGCGCCAAGCTATGAAGCTTCTCGTAGAATTGTTGGAAGAAGAATATGCCCTTTTGCGTGAACGTCAGACCAATGATGTTGTGGCTCTTGAAATGAGCATTCACGAACTTATTCGCCAAATGGCTCAAGAAAAAAGTGAAGTAAAAGCCATGCTTGATGGCGGCAGAGTAAAAGTTTACGCCGATTTGCTTCCCGAAGAACAAGGCGATACCATTCGCGCCCTTTTTAAAGAAATAGACGGATACGAGCAAAAGGCAGCACGTCAGGCTTCGCGTAATGCTCAATTATCCTTAGCTTTTTTAGATCAAAGTCAAAAACTGATGCAAGAATTGCATTCGCATATCACGCCGAAAACGTCGCTCACTTACGGGAGACGCGGCTATATGGGTAACCATAAGCCACAGGCTGCTCTTATTTCCGGGAGATTATAATGAGCATAAGTCACTTATTCAATATTGGTCAATCGGCCCTGCATGCACAGCAGAGTACCATTGCTACCACTGGTAATAACATCGCCAACGTGGACACTCCTGGCTATTCTCGCCAATATGTCCAATTGGAAGATGCCTTTACCTTACAGGGGTCACCCGGTGGAAAGGGCATGGGTGTTGATGCAACGCAGGTCATACGCCGTTTTGACGAATTTGTAGAAGTGTCTTTTTTGGATAAATCTACCGAGGCTACCCGTTGGGAAGAGCAATACAGAACCTTAACATCTGTGGAAAGCATCTTTAACGAGTCTAACCGTACAGGCATTAACGATGCCATGTCTGCTTTCTTTGGTGCGTGGCAAGATTTGGCTTTGCGCCCCGATGATCCTGCTACACGTCAAAACTTGATTTCTTTGTCCGACGATCTTTCTTTGCTCATGAATAAGAGCATGGAAGATTTAGAACAAATTCGTGATCAGATGGATTTGAATATCGCTGTTGATGTAGAAGCTGTGAACGAACTGAGCAAGGAAATTGCCGCACTTAATGAACAAATTAGCCGCAATACCATCGAAGGCCGTAGTAATCCTAACGACTTGTTAGATAAACGCGACACCGCTGTGCGCGAACTGGCCACCTATGTAGATATTACTACTCAAACCACCGCTGAAGGCGAATATGTGGTAAGCCTTGGTACAGGGCAACCCTTAGTGCAAGGGCAAGTGACCTACGATTTGCAACTTATAGGCCCTCAAGCCGAAAGTAATAAGGTTGTAGACTCTACTTATGAAGGTGAAATAGAATTTATAGGTGATGATGCCTATGAATACACAGTAGAAATGGTTAACGGCGGCAGCACAGGCGATACGCCGCCTCCTAGCTTCAAGGTTTCCTTAGACGGTGGTGTCACATGGCTTCGCGATGCCAACGGTAATGTGCAAGAATTTACCGTGACAGATACGCCTGTGACAGATACTGATGGCGATGGGATTTTAGATGCGGGCGATGGTGTTGTAGACCCAATACAAGTACACAATATAGAAATTTCTTTTAGCGAAACGGAAAATTTTACCGAGGGTGATCGTTTTACCATCGTGCCTAAGACTGGCTTGTATTGGATAGAACCTACCCGCGGCCCTCAAAACATTACGCCCTTGACGCATCTTGACGGTACAGAAAACCGCGACCGTTTAACCGGCGGCACTTTAACGGCACATTTTACCGTGCGTGATGTACACGTAGGGCATTATCAAGACGAATTGAATGCTGTGGCTGATGCTCTTATTTGGGAAGTAAACAAGTTGCATAGTCAAGGTGGCTCTGTACCTAGCAATTTCTTTTCCGGTAGCGAGCGTGTAGGCGATACCGAGATTGCCCTTGGTCTTCCTCAAAGCGGTTTGCATAGCTACGACAGACTTACCTCCGGCACCGTGACTTTCCATGTCTATGATAAAGAAACCGGCGCTTATATGGAAGGTAAAACGTTAGATTTTGACCCTGCAACGCCTGAAGTAGACGCTTTTGACCCTGCGGTGCATAGTTTAGAAGATGTGCGCGATGCCTTTAATAATACCTTTCCTGGTTCCATTACAGCCACCATTGTTGATGACAAATTGGTATTAAACAGTGCAGACCCTAGCTTGACCTTTGCCGGCGGGGAAGATACTTCCGGTTTGATGGCAGCTCTTGGCATCAATACCTATTTCCAAGGTACGGACGCCACAGATATTTCTGTAAATACCGAAGTGCATATGGATCATAACCGCATTAATGCCGGTTATGTGGATGGTGATGACCAGTTACTCCCCGGCGATAATGCTACTACCGCTCAAGGTATTGGCCAGCTGATGACGGAAAAAGTGGAAATGTCCACTCCATGGCGTACCACTTCTACACAAAGTATTTCTGAATATTACAGCACTCTCGTTGCTCGCGTAGGTGCCGATGTGCGCACAGCGCAAACCAATGCTGAATATAATACGGCCTTGGCCAACGATTTAAGCGATCAACAGCAAGCCGTTTCTGGGGTAAACCTTGATGAAGAAATGGCGAACCTTATTAAATTTCAACATGCCTATACCGCGGCGGCAAAGCTTATTACCACAGCGGATCAGATGCTTGAAACCTTACTTGGTTTAAAGCAATAGGAGGTTTTCTATGCGTGTTTCTAATAGTATGATATATGATACCAATATGCGGCATATGCAGTCTAGCTTGGCCAATTATATGGAATCCACCATTCAGGGGGGCACGCAAAAGAAAATTAACAAGCCTTCTGACGACCCCGCCGGTGCGGCCCTTGTACTGAACACCAGAACGGAAATTCTTGCCACCGAACAGTACGAACATAATTTAGGCACGGCTCGTAGCTGGTTAAGTACTGCCGATAGCGCCTTGCAAAGTGCGGAAGAGACCGTGCGAGATATTCTTGTTTTGGCAGAACAAGCTGCCACAGGCACCATGTCGCCGGAAAACAGAACGCAAATTTCTTTCCAATTGGAACAGCTTTTTGGTACCTTGCTCAATCTTTCCAATACTGAAGTGGAAGGTAATTCTATTTTTGGTGGGCATAACTACAACGAAAATGCCTATGAGCAAGGCATGGGCGTTATGTCGCGTGATGAAGATTTTGATACCACAGGCGCCACTGTAACTGGCCTTGCAGACAACAGCGTTACTGTACATTTTTTAGAAGACGGTGTTGTGGG
>CAYJHX010000094.1:0-7033 GCA_964369395.1 uncultured Desulfovibrionaceae bacterium | reverse complement strand
GTGTCTGCTTCGTTAAGCGTGTTTTTTCTTTCGGCATGGACCAGAAGAGTCCTATGCCTTCAAGAAAAAACTTCGCTTGCCTCGCATCCTCCCCCTTTTGGACAGCCTACTCGTGGCCGCAAGGCCGCGGGTAAGCCCCGCAGGGGAGCAAGCTCCCTCGGGGAGAAGACAAGCATGAATTCACTTCATGCGCAGACGAAGCTTGCGATAGCTTGTGTTGCCCAGAATGGGCAACCAAGCGGTATTTAAGTTGTCGAAAAGGGGGTGTCTGCTTCGTTAAGCGTGTTTTTTCTTTCGGCATGGACCAGAAGAGTCCTATATCATTCAATAAATGAGGTTGTTATGCAACAAAATACAACACTACTCACGAAATTTCAAGGGTGTAAGGGGTATTATGTGTACGAATTGCCTGTACGTTTGTGGCATTGGTCCATGGCTTTATCCATAGGGGTGCTTACCATTACAGGCTATATTATTGGTAAACCGTGGCATTCCATTACGGGGGATCCTACGTTTTTATTTTATATGGGCTATACGCGCATGGCGCACTTTATAGCAGGTTATGTGCTTGCCATAGGTTTTTTGGGGCGCATATTGTTTGCCTTTTGTGGCAATGCTTATGCAAAAGAAGTGTTTATATTGCCTTTTTGGCGTAAAGTCTGGTGGCAAGATTTGTGGCAAGATGTGCGATGGTATCTTTTTTTGAATAAAACACCCACGGTACATATGGGGCATAACCCTTTGGCGCAAGTGGGCATGTTCTTTTTTCTGCTCTTTTTATTGTTTACTTGCTTTACAGGTTTGGCTTTGTATTATGAAGACGGCCCTGTGTGGTATTTGCAGCCCTTTAGTTTTATGCAAGATATAGCCTATATGACCGGCGGCAATAGTATTGATTTACACAATTGGCATCGCCTTGGCATGAAGTGTATTATGGCTTTTGTTATTGTGCATATATATATGGTGTGTCGTGAAGAAATTATGGGTAAAACCACGTTGATTTCTACTATGTGTAGTGGCTATCGACAACTACGAGACGGTGAAGTGCGTAAAATACGTCGACTGGAGAAATAATGCAGCAGACTATTATTTTAGGACTGGGAAATATTTTGTATGCCGATGAAGGTATTGGCGTGCGTGCGGCGGAATTTTTATATCAGCATTATGATTTTACGCCGCAGATAGATATTGTGGATGGCGGCACGCAAGGCATGGCATTGCTTACCCATGTGGAAAGGGCAGAGCGCTTGTTATTGCTTGATGCTGTAGATTTTGCTTTACCGCCGGGCAGCGTTGTGTGCAAATACGGTGCAGAAATTCCGCGCTATTTAACAGCGCAAAAATATTCTGTACATCAAGGCTCTTTTTCGGAAGTGTTGGCCCTTGCAGATTTGCGAGGAGCAATGCCCAAAGAATTGGTGCTTGTGGGCCTGCAACCTGCAACCCTAACCCTTGGGGCGCCTTTATCTAAACAGGCACAAGAGCAAGGCCTTCCCACCATGGTGCTAAAGGCCTTGCAATGTCTTAGGCAATGGAACATTGAAATAACATCTTTTACGGGGCAAAGGCATTTGCATCACCCGAGTATTGGGGCGCGGTGTTTTCTTTGCCAAGAAAGGGGTGGGGTATCAGCCTGTTGAAAAAGCTTGTTGTAATAAAAATTTTGATGAAACGGTGTTTTCATCGTTTTCTTACAGCCTGTTATAGACTTTTGTGGGCTTACTTTGTATGGTGCAGGCGCAGTATAGGCATACTCTCTTACTACAATAGCCCATGACACTTGAGCAACCTGTTGATAAAATGTACAATAGCATACTATCCAAAAAGTGTGCATGTTGGCCTTTTGATAGCTTGCAAAGTGTACCATACAAAGGATAAAGCATGAAAAAAGCACTCATTACGGGAATTACCGGACAAGACGGCGCCTATTTGGCCCGTTTTCTTTTGGAAAAAGGCTACGAAGTGCATGGTATTAAACGTCGTTCTTCTTTGTTTAATACTCAACGTATTGATGATATTTATCAAGGTGTTCACAGTAATGAACGCCGCTTTTTCTTGCATTATGGTGATTTAACAGACAGCGCCAACTTGGTGCGTTTGGTGCAGAAAATTCAGCCCGATGAAATATACAATCTTGCCGCACAAAGCCATGTCCAAGTGTCTTTTGATGCGCCGGAGTATACGGCAGATGTGGTGGGTGTAGGCACTTTGCGCGTGCTTGAGGCCGTTCGCCTTTTGGGTTTAGAAAAGAAAACCCGTGTGTATCAGGCCTCTACCTCAGAGCTTTTTGGTTTGGTACAAGAAGTACCACAAAAAGAAACAACGCCTTTTTATCCGCGTTCGCCGTATGCTGTGGCCAAATTGTATGGTTATTGGATAACAGTAAACTATCGCGAAGCGTATGGCATGTATGCGTGCAATGGTATTCTTTTTAATCACGAATCTCCCTTACGCGGAGAAACCTTTGTGACGCGCAAAATTACGCGCGCTTTACCACGCATTATTTTGGGCATGGAAGATTGTTTGTACATGGGCAATATTAATGCTTTACGCGATTGGGGGCATGCCAAAGACTATGTGCGCATGATGTGGCTTATGCTACAACAAGACACGCCGGAAGATTTTGTTATTGCCAGCGGTGAGCAGCACTCTGTACGTGAATTTATTGAGATTTCTGCAAAAATGCTGGGTCTTAGTCTAGAATGGCAAGGGGAAGGTGTGGACGAAGTGGGTAAAGTGGCTTCTTTTGATGAAGCTGCACTCATGGCTTTGCTAGAAAAGCAAATGCAAGGAGAAAGCTCTGCTACTAAAGATGCCTTTATTGCCGATACTATGCAAACCATACGAAATAATAGCCTATTACAAAAAGGTACCGAAATTGTGCGTATTGACCCGCGTTATTTCCGTCCCACAGAAGTGGAAACCCTTTTGGGGCATGCCGCCAAAGCAAAAGAAAAGCTAGGCTGGGTGCCACACATTTCTTTTGTTGAGCTGGTGCAAGAAATGGTGGAAGAAGACTTTGCCGGCGCGCGGCAAGACAGCCTGTGCATTCAGGCGGGATTTACCATACCTACGGTGCAAGAGTAAGGTTCGTGAGTTTTTTATGTGGGAAAGGGAAAACTTTTGTTAACGTCAAAAAGTTTTCCCTTTCCCCCATACCCCCTTTCCCTTTCAAAACGCGTTTTATTTTAGCAGTTTTGCACAGCCCCAAAAAACGTTGAAATACATGGACAACAAAGCAATCTATGTCTTTGTAAGTGGGTAGATGTTTTACGTATGAAATACGCAGTAAAAAGATGTTTTTTGGCGTGTTTCATTATAGCCATGAAAAACAATTTTATCTTGAATATGCTCTTCGATAGTAATGACATCGTCTAATTTAAGTTCAGAACAAAAATAAATATCAAATCCGCCAATGTTGGCGAGGTTTGCGTGCTTTTCCGCTAAGGCATCAAAGGCAAACTCTCCATAGCGGCAATTATTCACATGTCCTAGGGCGTCGATATAGCTTCGGCGCATACGACGTTGCTGTGCTCTTGTATAGGTTAATTGTTCTTTAAATACAGGGCTGCGGTTGAGGCGAAATTCGGGGTGCGGAGGCATAAGCTCAAAAGGCAGTTCGGCCTTACGATACACGCTTTGGGTTTGTATATTCCACAAAACAGAATATACAGAGGCCACAAAAACCACTTCGCCTGTATCGTCCACGGCTTCTACTTCGCGGCGAAAATGCAAGCGCTTGCGGTCATTGTACCACGTCTTTATGTGCAAGTTCGCACAGCCTTGCACATGTTTTTTTATATCTACATTGAGCGCCACTAGAATCCAGCTAAGCTGTTGCTCTAGGCAAAAAGTAAAATCTATATCAAATGATGCCAAGTGCTCATCAATAACTTTGTTGATGATATGCTGATAGCCATGGGGCTTTATGTAGCCGTGTGCATCGAGATGGGAAAATTCCACTTTAACTTGGTAAGAAAGCTCTTGTTCTGTATTCATGTTTACCTCATGGCCTTGTATATCACGAGGGTACATTTTGCGCTAGTGGTTAGCAATTGTCCATAGCGCTCTCTAACAGCCTGTTGAAAAAGTCTGCTTCATAAAAAGTTTCTGCTAAAGGGGAGAAACCTTACAGTCTCTCCCCTATGAAGGGCATTTTTTATGTACCTACTAAGGTATATACATTGAAATACTATGATATTATGAGGTTATAAGTTCTCTTTGGATGAGAATGGTAATGTCTTCACCGCCTATATTTTTGGAAAATTCCATGTAATTAGAGTTGTTGGCGTCTGTATTAGATTTCCAGCCATTGGCAGTGGGGTTAAAGGACTCGCCATCCTTGATATCAAGGTTTCCAAGTACTTCGTTCACGTTGGAGCCTTGTATATCGCCGCCTGCCACGATGATTTCTATATTTTCTATATTGCCATTTTCGAGCAATTCCTTGGCTGCATCAAGGCCGTTAACACCGGTTAAAAGCACATCCATGGAACCGTCATCATCAGACCCACCGTCAATACGCAAGGCATCTACGGCAATATCACCTAGGGTGGACAGGTCTACTTTTATAAGGTCACTGCCTTCACCACCAAGAATTTGTTTGTCGTTAATATCACCAAGGATGAAATCATCACCGCTGCCACCGTCTAAAATATCACTGCCAATGCCACCGTCAATATAATCATTGCCGCTACCACCGTTGATGATATCATCGCCGGAGCCGCCGTAAATAGTATCATCACCACTACCACCACGCAGGCCGTCATTACCGGAGCCTCCGTCAATATAATCATTGCCAGAGCCACCCATGATAAGGTCTGTTCCTTCTTCACCATAAATTTTATCGTCGCCGCCGCCACCTTGGGCTATGTCCACATGGGGCGCGCTTATATCACTTATCTTAAGGGCAGCATCTTCTGTGCCATAGGTTTGGGAAAGGTCATCGCCTGTCATAAACTTAGCCACAGCGTCGTTGTTTGGCTGTTCGGCGCCGTCCATATGTTCTTCATGGCTTTCCCCAAGGAGGATGGTATCATTACCTGCACCAAGAAAAACATCATCATTTCCAGAGCCCACATCAACACTTATACCATCAGCATTGTAGGTGACATCAAATACCTTAGGGGCAAGAGGGGCACCGTATTTATCAAAACCTAAGGTGTCATTAATACGAATCTGATCAGAGCCATAGTAATGGAGTTTAATGGTATCATTATAGCTTCCCGTACTATAGTCAGGGTCTGGAGTTGGCTCAGGGTCTGGAGTAGGCTCAGGATCTGGGGTTGGAGCAGGCGCATCGTTGGCACCGTTCACGGTGACGGTGATGGTTTGCTTGCTGTAGGCGCCGTGTTCGTCACGTACATAAATATCAAAGTTTTCTGTGACGGTTTCAGGCTTGCCCTTTTCATCAAGGCCAAGATGCTGAATGCTGTCATTATCCACCGTATAGGTGTATTCGCCGCTGACGGGGTCAATGGTTAAGGTACCGTAGTTGCCCACATGGCTGGTGGCAAGGCTATCGTCCTTACTAGTAGGAGCATCAAGGCCGTAGCTTAAGTTTGCGCCACTGTCCACATCAACACCCTCGGCCTGACCCGTGACCACAAGGTTGCCATTTATATCTACGTTTACATCTTCGGTGACGGAAAGATTACCGCTGTCGGCTTTGCCATCGCCGTCGGCATCTAGGGTCAAGGTGGGTTGATCATTGGTACCTGTGACGGTAACGGTAATAACCTGATCCACAAAGTCGCCGTGCGGATCTTGCACACGAATGGTGAATTCTTCCGTCTTGGTTTGTCCTGCCGCCAATTCGTTGGCGCTGTCTTGATTTAAGGTATAGGTGTACTCATTGCCGTCAAGGGTGAGCTTACCATATTCGCCTTCACTTTTGCCTACGATATCATAGGTTAAGCTTGTGTCGTCCACGTCGGTGGCCACGATGGTACCTGTAGCTGTGGGGGTTCCGGCAAAGCCTGCATTGGGGTCAAAGGCCTCGGTGCTGGCATCATCGGCTACACCTTGCTCTACCACACCAACAGTAAGGTCGGAAGTGCCGGGCTTGATGGGCTGATTAGGATCAGTGGGGTCCAAAGGTTGATTGGGATCAAGAGGTTCCGGCTGCACAACAGTAGGCGCATCGTTGGCACCGTTCACGGTGACGGTGATGGTTTGCTTGCTGTAGGCGCCGTGTTCGTCACGTACATAAATATCAAAGTTTTCTGTGACGGTTTCAGGCTTGCCCTTTTCATCAAGGCCAAGATGCTGAATGCTGTCATTATCCACCGTATAGGTGTATTCGCCGCTGACGGGGTCAATGGTTAAGGTACCGTAGTTGCCCACATGGCTGGTGGCAAGGCTATCGTCCTTACTAGTAGGAGCATCAAGGCCGTAGCTTAAGTTTGCGCCACTGTCCACATCAACACCCTCGGCCTGACCCGTGACCACAAGGTTGCCATTTATATCTACGTTTACATCTTCGGTGACGGAAAGATTACCGCTGTCGGCTTTGCCATCGCCGTCGGCATCTAGGGTCAAGGTGGGTTGATCATTGGTACCTGTGACGGTAACGGTAATAACCTGATCCACAAAGTCGCCGTGCGGATCTTGCACACGAATGGTGAATTCTTCCGTCTTGGTTTGTCCTGCCGCCAATTCGTTGGCGCTGTCTTGATTTAAGGTATAGGTGTACTCATTGCCGTCAAGGGTGAGCTTACCATATTCGCCTTCACTTTTGCCTACGATATCATAGGTTAAGCTTGTGTCGTCCACGTCGGTGGCCACGATGGTACCTGTAGCTGTGGGGGTTCCGGCAAAGCCTGCATTGGGGTCAAAGGCCTCGGTGCTGGCATCATCGGCTACACCTTGCTCTACCACACCAACAGTAAGGTCGGAAGTGCCGGGCTTGATGGGCTGATTAGGATCAGTGGGGTCCAAAGGTTGATTGGGATCAAGAGGTTCCGGCTGCACAACAGCAGGCGCATCGTTGGCACCGTTCACGGTGACGGTGATGGTTTGCTTGCTGTAGGCG
>CAYJHX010000093.1:0-7064 GCA_964369395.1 uncultured Desulfovibrionaceae bacterium | reverse complement strand
TTTTCCCAGCCTTCGCTAGGCACAGTCCAATTTTCACCGGCAAGGTGGAAAAGGATAGCTGCTTCGGAAATATCTTCAGGATAGTGCTTTACTTCACGGGCATTCAAAATGTACATGACGTCAGCATTTTCTTTATCCACGGGGATGGAAATACCAGGCCATTCTTCTTGGGCTTCGTCCATCATCCATTCACATGTTTCTAACCAATCTTCTTGGGTTACGTCCATTTGGGCGCCGTAAACACGGTGCATGCCGGAACCAATTTTGAGTTCCCATGGCACAAAACCGTGAGAGAACAAAATACCGCGCAAGTAGCTGAACATAACACCAGTATCAATGCCATGAGGACAGTACACAGCGCAGCGGTTACAACAAGTACATCTGGACCAAGCAATTTCCATGCATTTGATCATGAATGCTGCATCAACCTTTTCAGGATTTTTCAGCATTTCGCCAAGGGTTTGGCGAATTTTCAAAGAAGGAATTTGCTGTGGATCATTTTCGTTGGCGGTGTACAAGAAACAGCTCTTGGCACACATGCCGCAGTTGGCGCAAATCTCAAGCCATGTTCTGGTACGAGATTTACAAGTTTTTTTCAATTGTTCCTTAAGCACTTGTGTATCCACAGGCAAGGATTTCATTTCTTCATAATATTTAGCGCCGCCCTTGTCACTCAAAACATGCATAATGTCTTCTTTGGTGGTCAGGGGAGCCTTGGTACAAAATGGTTTGTTAGACATAGATAACTCCTTCTGTGCTTACCAGGGGAAGACAGGGCCACGCGAAGCGCCGCCTCTTTTGATGGCAAAGTCCATGCCCACTTGTGCGCGGGACATGAAGAACAATACAATGTGGCTAAGCTTAGTAAAAGGTGCCACAATCAAGAACACTTCACCGCTGATAATGTGAATAATCGTCCACATTTCGCTGGGGGAAAGGCGAGCCAAAAGGCCAGAAGCAAAAGGAACGATGGTCAGCAAAAGTACTAACCATTCTTTGCAACCTGTCAAAGCGCGAGCTTCAGGTACAATAATACGGCGAAGCACTAAAATGACAAGACCACCCAAAGCAGCGTAGGTTAAAATATCTGCAAGACCCATGGGCAAGCTAGGTAAGCTAATACCAGTAGCATTTTCTAATAATATAGTGTGGCCTACTAAGAAGAAAGGTAATAAAATTGCGCCCACATGCAAAAGAAAGAAACCTAAAGCCATCAGAGGCTGTTTACGCCAGCCATGGGTGCCGCCAGGAATAAGCCAAGCAAAAATAGAAGCAAGAGCACCAGGAATGCCACGCCCCATTTGCTTAGTATAGGCAACACGCTCAAGACGCCAGTCAAGGCCGTTAATGTACAGCACAATGCGTGCAATCATGCCCACTACAAAAATGAGCAAAGAAACAGTAAAAATCGGGCCAGTGAGAATATTTAACATTGTTTATGCCTCCCAAATGGCTTATTTTTTGTCTGCAGCTGCTTGTGCGGCAGCAACGGCATCATTGTGACAGCTACGACAGGAAGCAAGCGCAGGACCCTTGCCCATGGTGGCGTGACAGCTTACACATTCTTTGTGCACATAAGCTACCACTGTATCAGCGCTCATTTCTTCACTTTTGAGGAACATCGGGCTGTCATCGATATGACATTTTACACAATTATCCTCACCCACGGCTTCAATATGCTTATCATGAGCAAAAAATACCGGAGGCATTTTATCAGCCTTTAATGTTTCTAAAGCAAAGGGGATACGATCCACCTCTTCCGCATTTGCGGCATCAACCATTACAACAGGGAATATGGCTACTACTGCAAGTATTGCCGCCATAAGCCCGAGCTTCAATACCCTAGCCTGTTTTTTCATGCGTACTCCTCATTATACTAGGAGGGTTTTCACTTTGCGGGACACAAAGCACGATTACAGACCGTGCAAAGAACCTCATTCCCTACACGGTTTACCTGTTCCAAAATTTAAAATGTACAATACAAGCCAAAGCTCATACGCACGCGTTGATAAAGTCTATAGCAAAGTTCCAAAGTAAAAGCACTCTTTTTTTTCCTGAAAATATTACCTCCCTCTCTACCTTTATGTCTTTTATGTTACAACACTTTTTTTGCTAGATTGTTCTATTTAGACTATGTATACATAAAAAATATTCTTTCAACGAACCCCTTGCCTAAGGATTTTTTTGACAGTACTTTCTAACTTAAGTATACTTAATGCAAATCTTTCCACATTTTTATGCTTACGATAGAAAACACATAAAACAACAATTATTTATCATATAATACATAATTTATCCTATTTACACACAACACTTTTTTCGGATTCCTAAGGAGCACAGTATGCAAAAAGATGATACGCAAAAAAACTCTGCACAGGCAAAGAACGCTGAAGGGCAAGAATGCCCTGAACCACTGGGAGCATCAGCACGTACAAAAAAAACAATATGTGCCGAAGATACAGACACTCTCCCTCAGCCTTCATCGCCCGAAATAGCCGAAAAAATATTAGATCGTATTGATATTCCGGAAGCGCATTTTAACGTGGCGCATTCCAACGAAAAATTGTGTACGCCACAAGAAATAGCCAATCTTTCTTGCCCTGGCCTTTTCTTTAACCGCGATATCAACTGGCTTGCCTTTAATGCAAAGGTCTTGCAAGAAGCTCTTGAACCCAAGGTGCCCTTGCTTGAACAATTAAAATTTTTAAGTATTTTTTATAACAATCTTGATGAATTTTTCATGGTGCGGGTGGCAAACCTTATGCGCCAATATATGGGCAATGTGCCCAATACCGCCGCAGATAAAATACCTCCCGGCCGACAATTGGCAGAAATCCGTCGCCAAACACTTCGCCTTACCGCCATTGCGTACGAACATTGGCAAAAAAAATTGTGTCGCCAATTAAAAGAGCGCGGCGTGCGTATTATTCGGTACGTAGACCTTACCAAAAAACAACAAAAGTTTTTGGATGACTATTTTATGGATGAGATTTATCCCATCCTTACACCGCAGGCCATCGATCCCAGTCATCCCCTGCCCATTATTGCCAATTTAAGCCGAAATTTCATCGTGCAGTTGCGCGATAAACACGGCATGACCCGCTATGCACGCATTAAAGTGCCCGATAATGTGCCGCGCTTTTTGTTCACTCCACGCACTAAGGATGCAAAAACCTATGCGGCTTTAGGCTTTTCTGCCAATGCCCGCGATAATGATATTATTTTTGCCGGTAACCTTATCAAGCATCATTTAAGCACCCTTTTCCCCGGGCATGAAATCATTGCCACAGGCTCTTTCCGTATTACCCGTAATACAGACATTGAAATAGAAGAAGATGAAGCCCACGATTTGCTCGAGGCCATCCGCGATTTGGTCGACCAACGCCGTTTTGGGGATGTGGTGCGCCTAGAAGTATCCGAAGATACTCCTGTAGATTTGCGCCGTTTTCTTATGGATCATTTAGAGGTGCTTCCCTTCCAAGTATATAGAGTTAAAGGGCCCATGGCTTTTTCGGAAATGATGGAACTGTATGGCCTTGATAAGCCCAGCTTAAAAGATGAACCTTTTACGCCTTACATACACCCCATGTTCCGCGATGACAATGAATCGCATATCTTTGAAAAAATTGCGCAAAAAGACATACTGCTTTATCACCCTTACGATAGCTTTTTGCCTGTGCAAGAGTTTATTTATAGAGCCAGCATAGACCCCAATGTCATTGCCATTAAACAAACCCTCTACCGCGCCGGCAACGCTTCTCCCATTGTGGATGCGCTTATCAATGCAAGACGCCTTGGTAAACAAGTTACCGCCGTGGTAGAGCTTAAAGCGCGCTTTGATGAAGAGCGCAATATCACTTGGGCAGAAGAAATGGAAAAGGCCGGCGTGCATGTGGTTTATGGTATGCCGGGCATGAAAATTCACGCGAAACTTTGCCTTGTGGTGCGGCGCGAACCTTCTGGCATGCATCGCTATGTCCATATTGGCACAGGTAATTACAACCCTTCCACTGCAAAAATATATACAGACCTCAGCCTGTTCACCGCGCATCCGGAAATTTGCGCCGATGTGAGTGATTTATTTAATACCATGACTGGCTATGCCGAAAAAGATGATTATCGTCAATTACTTGTTTCTCCAGTAACTTTACGCAAAAAAATCATCCAAGCCATCGAGGCCGAGGCACAACGCCATCTAAAACACGGCGATGGAAAAATTTATATTAAGTGCAATCAAATAGCCGACAAAGATTGCATCCAAGCCCTTTACAAGGCGTCAAAAGCCGGTGTGGAAGTGCGCTTGCAAGTGCGCGGGGTGTGTTGTTTGCGCCCAGGAATAGTAGAAGTAAGTGAAAATATTGAAATCACATCTCTTGTGGGGCGCTACCTAGAGCACCCCAGAATCTTCTACTTCCATAATGGGGGCGCCCCTCTCATGTATATGGGTAGCGCCGACCTTATGCCACGCAACCTTGACAGGCGCATAGAAACGCTTGTGCCCATTCTTGATCCGTATTTACAGAAAAAGCTTTTTGAAGAAATTCTTTTGACACACTTAGATGACACAGCAAAAGCCTATATTTTGCAAGAAGATGGTAATTATGTACGCCACAAAATCCCCCGTGGCACTCCATCGTATAATGCCCAAAACCATATGATGGATTTACGGAAAAAAAAGCTGAAGAAAACAAAGAAGTAATAAGGGTATCCCATGGCTATACATTTTCAAGATGAACTTTCACCTGTAATGCTTGAATCTTTAGAACACGGCAAGCGCGTGGCTCATTTATCCAAGTCGCTCTTTGATGGTTTGGAGCCTTTGCATAAGTTATCCAAAAAATGGCGTAACATCTTGGATCTTGGAGCGCAATTGCATGATATTGGTTGGATTTATGGCAAAACGGCTCATCATAAAGCCTCTGCCTCTATGATACGCGCTGGGCATATAGAAAAAGCGGCAAAAATTCCCAAAGAAATACGTCACCTTGTGGCTTTGGTGGCGCGTTATCATCGCAGAGCCGACCCTTCCATAAGCCAATGGCGCTTTGCCGCCCTTTCTGAAGAAGAAAAAGAAGCCATGATGGTGCTTGCCTCCATCATTCGTCTTGCCGATGCTCTTGATTTTAGTCATACGGGCAGTGTGAAAGACCTTTCGGTGAAAATCAAAAAAGATGCTGTGCACCTTAAGCTTGAGCCGGTAAAGGATTGCCAGATGGAAATACACAGAATTGAAAATAAAAAAGAGCTTTTTTTGAAGGTATTTTTATTAGATGTACTTTGCTCTTAATGTGTGTTACCTTTCAGCATTGAACAGCCTGACAAAGATTGACAGGCTGTTCACGTCTTTTTATGAATTAAAGACTGCGAGGTATTATGAGCGCAAATATTCCTAAAGAACATTTTCTTGATATAGACGATTTTTTGCAAGACTTAGAGCCCACTCCCCAAGAATTTCAGGGAGAAAAAGAAAGCAGCGACAATTTTGTAGCGCAAGGTTCACAAGTCGTTGGTATTATAGATCTTGGCAGTAACTCTGCACGGCTTTTACTCGTACAAGTGGATGATAATGGTGGATACAACATCCTCAATAGAGTAAAACACATGGTGCGTCTTGGTGAAAATGCTTTTGAAACCAAGATGCTCCAAGAGCCTGCTATGAAGCGTACCCTCATTGTGCTACACTCTTTTATGGATATGTGTAAGAAATATGAGGTGACACATATGTTGCCCATGGCTACAGCTGCCATGCGTGACGCCAGCAACGCTCAAGAATTTCTCTACAAAGTTCAAGAGATTACAGGACTTACCTTACATATTATTTCCGGACAAGAAGAAGCTCGTCTTATTTGCCTTGGGGTTTCTAGCTCTTTGCCTGCAAGTCTTGCATTGCGCACCTATATAGACATTGGTGGTGGCAGCACAGAAATTGCTGTTGCTAATGCCCAAGGCAACCATAGCCTTGATTCGCTCAAATTAGGCTGTGTGCGCATTACAAACCTTTTTTTGAAGGACTATCCCGACAAAGTTCCCACGCATATTTTTTCTTCCATGTGTACCTATATTCGGAGTAAAGCTAGTTACGCCATAGGCCGCATGAAACAATTTGACAGCTCTGAGCTTATCGGTAGCTCCGGTACTGCCCTTGCTCTGCACAATATAGCCCATCGCCTCCAATTTGGCTCTGCGCCCAATTCTGAGCAAAATACGTTGAGTATTGAAGGGCTGCGCCATGCTTGTCGCCATCTTTGCAATCTTACCGCCGATGAAAGAAAATCCTTGCCCGGCATCAGTGCACGTCGCGCAGAGGTGTTGGTGGCAGGTGCAGCCATTTTGCTTACGCTTATGGAAGATTTTAATTTTGCACAAGTATCCGTGTCTTCGCGCAATTTGCAAGATGGCATTCTTATGGATTACCTCCAGCGCCGTCGCGAAGAAAAAACAAAAATGGTGCAAAAATCTCTACCGCAAAACATTGAACATTCTGTATTAGAACGCTCTGTACGCGAACAAAGTGTCTTCCAATTGGCGCAACGTTGTCAATTTGAAGAAGAACATTCCAAGCACATGGCAAACCTTACCTTGCAATTGCACGACTCTGCTGTGGATATTGGCCTCATGCCCTTAGATCACCAAGCACGAGAATTGCTTTATTATGCCGCACTTTTGCATGATATCGGTATCTTTATTGCTTATGCCAAACACGCCAACCACGGCGCCTATATTATCAGTAAAACAGAAATTCTTGGCTTTACTGACGAAGAAATTGATTTTCTCGCGACCTTGGTGCAAATGCATAATATAAAACACAATAAAAAGAATTACACCCCCTTACCTAAGGCGCAGGGTCTACGCCGGCACTTGCAATTTTTCCCCATGTTTCTTGCTCTTGCAGAAAATATGGATCGCCTCCATTGCCAAAACATCTCGGAAACACATTTTCACCATCACAACAACAAACTTATACTTGTGGTGGGGGGCAATACCACGAGCCCGGTGGAAATTGAAGCGGTGGCCAGCATGGAAGAACTCATACAAAGCACCGTAGGGGAAAAAGTGGAAATTCA
>CAYJHX010000092.1:0-7211 GCA_964369395.1 uncultured Desulfovibrionaceae bacterium | reverse complement strand
CCAACGGGCGCCGAAGGCGTTTGCGTTTGCGAAGAATGAGCAATTACGCAAATGGGCAGCAAAGCATCCATAATTTTTTAATTGTGCAACAGCCTGTTAGGTATTGGTTTTAGTCTTTGGCCTATAGCTCACCGCAAGAGCTATACCACCTAGGGTAATAATTGTGCTTATGATATAGCGCAAGGTTATGGTTTCGCCAAGGAGCAACATCCCCCCCAGCATGGCCAATGGGGGAACGCCTAGTTGTATTACAGCCGCAGTGCTGATGGATGTTTTTTCCACAAGAGCATACCAAATTATATACCCAAAACCCGACGCTATGGAGCCAGACAAAATGGCGTAAAAAACGCCTTCCCATGGTGCAGGTTCTGCAAGAAATAGTAACAATGCTGTGAAAGGCAAACAACGGATAAAGTTACCAGCTGTATTAAGATCCGGCCTTTTTATTCCCTTACCATACATAGAATAAAAACCCCACCCAACCCCTGCACAAAGCATGTATACTACATGTAGCGGTGATGGCCCCTCCATTGTACTGTTTGCACTAAAGTGTACTATTGTATGTAGATTGAGGTTTGGAAAAAGTATGGCAATGCCGATTACGCCAATGGTTATGCCCAATATTTTGAATATACTAACGCTTTCTTTGTGCCAAAGTGCAAGGCAAAGCATAGTAACTTGTATTGCCACCGTAAGTACGAGTACCCCCACAGCAGTAGGTAGGGCAACAAAACCCCACGAAAAACCAGCCAGATACACAAAAAGAGCAAAGCCTGCTCGCCACCGTCCTGCTTTTAGGGGGTGTTGACCTTTTAGGGTCATAAATAGCCATAAAGTGAGCGCCGCCGATACAGTTCTGATAATGGTAAAAGTTTCGGCATTGACACCAGTATCTACAAGAGACAGGCGGCATAGGATAGCATTGGCGGCAAAAAAAACTACTGTTGCTAAAGTAAGGAAGAATATCTGCATATATTTAATCTATGTTATAAAGTATGGGTAAAACAAAGGTAGCCAACGCTCTTATCCTCTTTTCCAAAGTACAATTCTGAACTATTCGCTAGTAACATTTTGTACAAAAAAAACAAGTCTTAACATTGAAATGATATTTTTTCATGAAATTCTGTGCTAATGTTTGATATTATTGTATTTGTCAATATTAAAAGAGTGCAAGGTAAAATGTATACAGAGTACTTGACAAATGCACGTAGTGTTGTTATCGACGCTAGTGGGGAATTCCTCATTTTTTGATTATCATTATTATTTATGCAAAGGATTTCTATGTTAGAAGATTTTACCTTGCTCGAGGCCATGCCGGAAGTAATAGCCCCCGAAGTTCTTAGGGATATGCCTATCCCCATGATTTGTTTTAACTCAAGCCTTGAAGCTTTATATTTTAACGCGGCCTTTGCCTCCTATGTGGAGCTTGATAATACGAATGCTTCCCTTTTGGCTGGCATCGGAACCTTGCAAGCCATGGATATTATGCCGGAATATCAACCCGATGGTCTACATTCCATAGATACTTTGCATAAATTTATCGAGAAGGCTTCAAAACAAGGTATTTATCAATATCCTTGGATGTTGCAATCTTTGAATGGCAAACCCATTGCAACACAACTGGCCATAGTTGTGAATGTAGGTATTTCAAATTTATATATAAATTGCTACTTCCTGCATACGGTAGAAGGCACACGTTCCATACATATTCCACGGACAGATTCCTTTGTGCGCCCCTTAGTTTCCGCTGCTCCGCCGCTACGAGAAGTAAAAAAGCCTGTTGAACCTGGCATAGACAAAGAGTTTGAACACGATATTCTGGAAGCTTTGCCTTTGATTATGCATATTTGGTCAAAGGATTTGCAACTTGTAGATTGTAGTGCTCAAGTTGTTGATTTTTTTGGCTTAAACTCTAAAGATGAATTTAAAGAAAAATTCTTTACTCTTTGCCCCGAATTACAACTTGGTAAAAACTCTGCAGGGCTGATGAAAGAATATTTGCAAAAGGCTTTAGATGAAGGGTTTTGTAAATTTAAATGGTTACATTTAGATACTAAGGGAAAAATTCTTCCTTGCGAAGTGACATTTGCGCGCGTAAATCATTTGGGTGAAGAGTGCGTCCTTGGCTATACACAAGACTTGTCCATGGTGAGTAGCCATGTGCAAGAATTTGCAAAGGTACAGGAAAGCACCCGAGCCATGCTTGATGCTGCACCCATGGCCATTGTTCTTTGGGATAAAAGCTTCAATATGCGCGATGCCAATGCCGAAAGTGTGCGGCTTTTTGGCTTTGAAAGTCGCGATGACTTTGTGCAAAACTTTGCAAAGTGCGCCCCAAAATTTCAAGAAAACGGCGAAAGGTCGCTTACGATGGTGCAAAATGCCCTGACCGCAGCCTTTGAAAACAATTATTTCCGCTCAGATTTTTCTTTGCATCATTTGCCAAGTGGAAGACTTATTCCTCTTGAGATAACCTTGGTGCGCCTTGATATTTGGACTGAGGAAGTGGTGGCCGCTTATATACGCGATATGACGGATCTGCGCGAATTTATAAATGAAATGCGTAGCACAGAAGAGCGCATTCAAACTATTTTTGATATTACACCTCTTGGTATCAATGTTTGGGATCATACTTTTAACCTCATCGAATGCAATGATGCCATTGTAAAAATGTATGGTTTTGAAAGTAAAGAAGCCTATTTTCCGGCGCGTTATCGAGTGGTGCCTCGCCTGCAACCCGACGGAACACCCACCATTCCCTTGGCGCGTAATTCCATACAAGAAGCCTTTGATACCGGTCAATCTTTCTTGGAAATGCTTACTTATGATGTTCATGGCAATCCCATTCCCGTGGAAACCATCTCCAAGCGTGCGCATGTACAAGGACAAGACGTGGTCATCTCCTATGTGCGCGATTTGCGCGACCTAAAAGCCATGCTTGCCGAAATCGCCATTGTAGAGCAAGAATTGCGCACCGCTCGCGACATTGCAGAACAAAGTGCGCAAGCTAAAAGCGAATTTTTGGGCAACATAAGTCATGAAATTCGTACGCCGCTCAACGGTGTTTTGGGCTTGTTGCATGTGCTGGACACCACCGCCTTACAACCCATACAAAAAGATTATGTGGGGAAGAGCATTTTATCTGCCGAAAGTTTGCTTGGTGTCGTAAATAATATTTTGGATTTTTCCAAAATTGATGCCGGAACCTTTGAAATGCATTCGGAACCCTTCACACTCAGTGAAATCATTGACGAAGTCAGACTTGTTTATGAGCCGCAAATCAGTGCAAAAAAATTGGCATTTAATGTCCATGTCAACGATCCCCATGAAAAAGTATTATATGGAGATGCCGCGCGCTTAAAGCAAATTTTCTCCAACGTCATGAGCAATGCCATACGTTTTACCCATAAAGGTTTTATTACCCTTAATGTGAGTTGCACCGAAGAACAACGCAACGGGGCGCATTATCTCTTTTCTGTGGAAGACAGTGGGGAAGGCATGACAAAAATGCAAAGTTTGCAAGTGTTTTCTGCTTTCACACAAGGAGATTCTTCATTAACACGCAAACATGGCGGTACTGGCCTTGGCTTAGCTATAGCAAAACGCATTGCCAAGCTTATGAACGGTGATATGTGGGTAAAAACAGAAAAAGATAAAGGCAGTACCTTTTATTTCACAGCTATTTTTGGCTTTGATGCCGAAGAGAGCATTGCCCTTAGAGATGCCAATGCAAAAAGCGACACAGTAGTCTTTGCCGAAACAAGCAGCGCACAAGAAGAACAGATGCAAGAAACCGCGGGCAATATTTTGCTTGTGGAAGATAATGAAATAAATCAGCTTATTATCATTGAGCTTTTGAAGAACAAAGGGCACAGTGTCGATGTGGCCATCCATGGTAAGCAAGCTCTAGAAATGCTTGAGAAAAAAGAATACGATATGGTATTTATGGATATACAAATGCCTGTGATGGATGGTCTTACCGCCACGGCACATATTCGCGCACAACAAAAATTTGCACATATACCCATCGTGGCCATGTCAGCACATGGCATGACCAGCCATAAAGAAATGAGCTTGCAACACGGCATGAATGATCATCTCACTAAGCCCATCATACCTTCGATACTCTATGCTTCGGTGGCAAAATGGGTAAGTAAAAAGAACTCTTAGGAAACGTGGATTAATTATTTGAGACCTCTGCACAATTCGTTAAGTGAGGTATCATAGAGCATTGACGCTCGTCAATGTAACCAAAAATCAAGAATAGGCGGAGCTTTGCTTCGCCTATTCTTGATTTTTGCGCCTTTACCTCTGCACCATGAAATTTTTGTGAAAGCTAAACTATCAAAAGCTCTATAAGACTCCTGCACAATTAAAAAATCATGGATTGCTTCGTCGCTACGCTTCTCGCAATGACTTGGTATTACAACGAAAGTCATTGCGAGCAAAGCGAAGCAATCCATGTATTTTAGCAATTTTAAGAATTATGCAGGACTCTTTATATGTAAAGCTTTATCAAAAAATAATTGTGCAAAGGTTTCCTTACGGGAAAGGTTGTTGGTTGTAAATGTATACTATACATAATGAAAATGAAATTTGTTATTGACAAAGCATCAGGTACAGTACTACTTTTAGGTCTCGTGATTTTTGTAACTTTTATAACACAGCGTCAATACTGGAGGACCTTGTGGACATAGCAGAAAAAGTTGATGCCTTTTTTATACCAACCATTACCCTCATCGGTGCAGGTTCTATAAAAAGAATCCCCAAAAAACTTCAAGACCTTAATGCAACTAAACCCCTTATTGTTACGGATAAAGGCATTGTACAAACAGGTATTTTGCAACAAGTGACACAGATTTTAGAACAAGCTCATATGCCCTATGCATTGTATGATGAAACGGTGCCTAATCCCACAGACACTAACGTAGCCCATGGCGTAAGCACCTATACACAAGAAGGATGCGACAGCCTCATTAGCCTTGGCGGCGGCTCTGCCCATGATTGTGGTAAAGGTATTGGTCTTGTGGTGAGCAATGGCGAAACTATTCACGCCTATGAAGGGATAAATAAATCCACAAACAATATCCCGCCTTATATTGCCGTCAACACCACCGCAGGCACAGCTTCTGAAATCACACGATTTTGCATTATTACCGACACCACACGTAAGGTGAAGATGAGTATTGTAGATTGGCGCGTCACGCCCAATGTGGCCATTAACGATCCGGTGCTTATGCTTGGCATGCCTACATCGCTCACAGCCGCCACGGGTATGGACGCCCTCACTCATGCAGTAGAAGCCTATGTTTCCACCGATGCCACCCCCATCACCAACGCCTGCGCCGAAAAGGCCATCAGACTTATTGCCAAATATCTGCGCACAGCAGTCACGCAGGGAAGCAATGTAGAAGCGCGTGAAGGTATGTGCTATGCGCAATACCTAGCTGGCATGGCTTTTAATAATGCTGGCCTTGGTTATGTGCATGCCATGGCGCACCAGTTGGGCGGTATGTATGACCTTCCCCATGGCGAATGCAATGCCATACTTCTTCCCCATGTGGCGCAATATAATTTGTGCGCCAATTATAGAAAATTTGCCAAGCTAGCCTTCTTGCTTGGGAGAGATACTCACGGACTCTCCATGGAAGAGGCCGCTGAAAGCTGCATTGGCGCCATAAAAGAGCTTTCAGCCTATGTGGGAATTCCACCAAATTTACGTGCTCTTGCTAAACGCTATGGAAAAGATTTTGATGTCAATGACATAGCTATCATGGTGCAAAATGCACAAAAAGACGCCTGCGCACTTACCAATCCGCGTACGCCTACAGCACAAGATATAACCCAATTATATCACGCCGCATTATAAGCCTTACTCTTCCACACTTGCCGTCTGTGTTTATTGGTATTTTCACAAACACAGACGGCAATGAGAAAGCTTAACTGTCTGTTACAAAAGTCGATTTCGAGCAAATTGTTCAAAAAAAGCGCACTGCAAGTGAAAATATAGAAGAGATTTTGCCGACGCTTAATCTTGCCTTTCTGTACTCTGTTGGATAGACTATTGCTATGAACATAATTTGTGAGACAAATTATTTCTTTACATGCTGCAAAACTTACTAACCAACGAGAATAACATGAGTACAATGCCCCCCTGTCCCAAGTGTCAATCCCCATATGTTTATGAAGATGGTAGCCTTCTTATGTGCCCTGAATGTGCGCACGAATGGAGCCCACTAAGCACAGAACATGGTGAAAGCCCCCTTGTGCGAGATGCCAACGGAACCGTTTTACAGGACGGAGATACTGTTACTGTTATTAAAGATTTAAAGGTAAAGGGGGCATCAGCCGTTGTAAAAGTAGGGACTAAGGTAAAAAATATTCGCTTAGTTGACGGCGATCACGACATTGATTGTAAAATCCCAGGTATTGGAAAAATGGGTCTAAAATCGGAATTTGTACGCAAAACAGTTTAATAGCACGAGGCTTTTGTCCAAACTCAATATCAAGATACAGTTTTTTTATGTATAATTTTTTTACTGTTGCGTTATCTGTCTTGATTTTTAATTCGTAGCAATTTACATTGAATTGATGTGTTATACTTATTTTATAAAATATTAAGCAATATTAAGAGGTGAACATGAGCAAGAAAGAAATGCAAATTGAAGATATGTCCCTATGGGAAGATGCCCAAAAAATGCTTATAAAGGCCAAGGCAGATGGTGTAGAAACTGCTTGGGATAGGCTAGCCCAGCAAACGCCGCATTGCACCTTCTGTGAACTTGGAACCACCTGTAAAAACTGTATTATGGGGCCGTGCCGTATCAGTGCCAAGGCCGCCCCAGGTGGCAAACTGTCACGCGGAGTTTGCGGAGCAGATGCAGATGTTATTGTGGCACGTAACTTTGGCCGTTTTGTGGCTGGTGGTTCAGCCGGTCACTCAGATCATGGGCGCGATGTACTCGAAGCCTTTGAGGCTGTGGTGGAAGGACACACCAAGCATTACACCATAAAAGAAGAGAAAAAACTCTTACAAGTTGCCGGCGAAGTAGGAATTATCACGGAAAATCGAGAGCTAAATGATATTGCTAAGGACTTAGTGGATGTCTTTTATTCTGACTTTGGTAGCAGAAGAAAGTCCATCAGCTTTATTAGTCGTGTACCGGAAAAACGCCGTGCTATTTGGGAAAAACTTGGCATTACCCCTAGAG
>CAYJHX010000091.1:0-7227 GCA_964369395.1 uncultured Desulfovibrionaceae bacterium | reverse complement strand
GACGTACCGCATTTTGTAAAGCAGCATAGGTTCTGGAACGAGAATACTCTAGACAACTTACTAAAAGAAAACCGCCTGTTAGAGCTACAAAAAAGCGTAATTGTGTGCCACGTTCCATGGGTACGGTAGCGAGAGCATTGAGCGGAGATAGAAAAATAGTAAGCGATGCGAGCATAAAAAGCGAGTAGAGGATAGCCGCATTTCGCAAGCCCATGGTCAGAATACAAATAGGGGGAAAAATGCTTATCCAAAGTAAAGAGCGGTGATCTATGCTCGGATCTCGCATAATAATAAATATACCCAGCATAAGCAGTACTGTCCATACAATCATGGCAATGGCTGTTTCGTGTCCTTTGCGACAAAAAAGGTAAATAAAGCCAAGTATGCCGACGATAAAAGAAATACTGAGCGGATAGAAAAAAACCGTGATTCCTTCGTAAATATTAATAAATAAACTAATACATGAGCAGGTAAATGTGAGAATACAGAGTAAAAAGGTGCGTGCGCGTTTAAAGGCGTTCTCACTAACATTTAATAAAAAAGAACCAGATTGCTTACCGTCGGCAGTAGTAAAAAAATCTTCAATATTATGTGGTTCTGCGCTTTCAAGCGAAAATTCTGATTTTTCCATACAGTTTCTCTATAAATTTTAGAAAAAAGTGTTCTACAATGATGAAAATATATTTTATCTGATATGAGAATACTTTTTTTCCCTAAAAAGTCAACAAAATGTTGTGTTGTAAGGTAATATAGACACCTTTCAAAGCTATCATATATAAGTTTCAAATTATGATGGTTCGCCATCAATGCACTCTTTATGGTTTTCCATAAGGCTATGTATAGGGACTTTGGTATTGTATCCGGTGATGGTGGCTATAGCTACTTGCACCTCGTCCACATCTGTAACATAGACTTCGTAAATACCAAGGGTGCGTCCTATCCGAATTTTGCGTGCTTCTGCACGTAGAGGGCCAATACGGCCTGGTTCAAGATAGGTAATAGAAGCTTGCGCTGTAACAAAAAAATGTCCACTAGTATGGGCTACTGCTGCAAAGGCCATGTCTACCAAAGAATAAATGGCGCCGCCATGGGCATTGCCCATACCATTGCGATGCATGGGGGTAAGGGGCATAGTTGCTACAGCATAGCCATCGTAAGCTTCGACAATTTCAATGTCTAAGCGCGTGGCAAAAGAATCGCTATTATGGAAATATTCATTCAAAACATGGGCATCAATACATTTAGGTTGTTTTTCGGGCATAGAGGTACTCTTAAATTATTTTTTTTATAATATATTTTTTTCTAATAAAATAGCATTGTTGTGAGGTAAGTCTTCTTCAGTAAAGAGGATAAAGCCTGCCTCTTGTAAGAGGCTTGCCCAAATACCTTGTCCAGAAATGAGCTTTTTGCTGAAACTTCCGTCGTATATTGTATCGCGCCCACAAGAAGGAGAACGACTTTTTAAAATAGCCGCTGTGCATCCATGGGCTTGCGCTAAGTGCAAGGCTCGTTGTGCGCCATCCATAAAGGCTTTTGTTTTGTCTTCACCATGTGCATCGTACACGCGGTAGCCTTGTTTTTCACACGGCGTTCGGGGCGTAGGTAAACCGCCCAATTGCTCCGGACAGAGGGGTAAGGCCTGTCCATTTTTAACAAGCTCGTAGACATAGCTACACGGCGTAGTGCCGCCATCATAGCGACAGTGCTGTCCTGTAAGGCAAGCACTCACAACATATTTAAGCATGGCGGCAACCTACATGAGCTTACGATTTTCTGCAACACATTCTTTATGTGTAAGTGTCACTGTAACAGTTTGGGCGTTTGCGCTTTCCACCATAGTTGCAAGACCAGTAATGTCCATAGCTGTTTACGTAAATCTTTGCTGCCATCCATATGGGCATTTACCAAAGCGCGTACAGTAGGCACATGGAATAGCCCTTGCTCTCGTAAAAATTGCTCGCCTAATAAGTCTTCCACCAAGGGGCGTAAAGAGGTTCGTAGCCATTGAGCCACGGGAATTTGAAAACCGCGCTTATTTCTGGTGAGAATTTCTTTAGGTAAAAGCTTGGAAAATGCTTTTTTGAGTAAGTATTTTCGCCGAAATTTATTTAATTTATAGTGTACAGGTAAACGTGCGATAAATTCTGCCACGGCTGTATCTAAAATGGGCGTACGCACTTCTAAAGAATTGAGCATGGAGCAACGATCTACTTTTGTAAGGATATCGTCCAGCATAAATTGGCGTTGATACACATAAAAAGCTCTATCAATATTTTGTGCCCCACTGCTGGCAGGCCATGTATTAAAAAGCTCTTTTGTGGGGGCAAAGAGTTGGTTTTGTTCTAAGAAATTACCATGTTCTTGGAGCAAGGCAGGGTTCCAAAGTTCGCGCTGCATTTCGGGAGTAAAGGCAGTAAGGAGGCTTTGTACTCGTTGCCATGGCGGCGCATAAGCCCCTTGCAAAAAAGTGGACGCGGCGAGGCGTGGGTTAATATAGCCTGCCGAGGCCGGTAGAAGAGGTACAATTTTTTCAAGCCCTTGCTTGCGTAACCATGTTGGCCATTTCATATAGGTTTCTGAAAGTTGAAAGGCAATAAAGTGTTCATAACCGGCAAAAAGCTCATCGGCTCCATCACCACCAAGGGCCACGGTCACGTGTTTGCGTGTTACCTCTGAAAGAATATAGGTAGGGGCTGCCGAAGCGTCCGCCATAGGTTCATCTAAACGGCTAGCCACTTGGGGCAAAATATGTGCGCAGTCTTCAGCAGAAAGAATATGTTTGTGATGATCTGTTCCGTAATGTTTTGCCACTAAATCAGCATATTTAGACTCGTCATAGCTGTCTTCGGTAAAACCGATGGAAAAGGTTTTGGTATTTGAACTATGCTCTGCCATAAGCCCAGTAACTATGCTTGAGTCAATGCCACCAGAAAGGAATACCCCCAAGGGCACGTCACTGACCATACGTTTTTTTACCGAAAGCGAAAGCAGGCGGTAGAGTTCTTCACACAATTCTTCTTCGCTCGCCAACGTTTGCGTAGTATCCGGCCAAGGAATATCCCAATAGCGTTTTACATGCACTTGTCCGTCGCGAATGAGTACAGAGTGGGCAGGGGGTAATTTATGAACGTTGGCGTACATACTTTGTGGTGTAGGCACGTATTCATAGGCAAGATAGCGCATCAAATTGTGTACAGGTACCTGCAAATCTAAACGGGGGAATTGACGCAAGGCTGTAAGTTCTGAGGCAAAAACAAAGCGTCCTTGTTGTACTGTGTAATAAAAAGGTTTTTTACCAAAACGGTCGCGCGCGCAAAAAAGCACTTGTTGCTTCTTATCCCAAAGGGCAAAAGTAAACATACCTTCAAAATATTGCACACAGTCAGGGCCATAGGCATGCCATGCGTGTAAAATAACTTCTGTGTCTGAATGGGTGCGAAAGGTATAGCCTTTTTCTTCTAATACTGTGCGTAACTCTTTGAAGTTGTAGATTTCTCCGTTAAAGATAACCGTTAATTGCTCTGTAGTATCAGAAGAGGAATCATTGTGCATGGGCTGCGCCCCAGTATGCAAGTCAATGATAGAAAGGCGCCTGTGTCCCAAGGCCACGCGATCATCAATAAATTGTCCTTCTCCATCAGGGCCGCGATACTGTATGGCGTCGGTCATTCCTTTAAGCCATAGGGACGCTTCTGAGGGGAGAGTTTCTTGCTGTAACTGTAAAAAACCTGCTATACCGCACATATATTTTCCTTATTCGAAGTAGTTTTGTTCAAATTCTTCCAATGGCATAGGCTTTGCTAAAAAGTAGCCTTGTGCAAGTTCCAATTGATTTGCCTTAACGGGGGTAAATTGCTCTGAAAATTCAATACCTTCTGCAATGATTTTCATACCAAGATCATGAGCGATGGCACTAATACCATTAACAACAATAGTACCTCGGCTTTCATGCTCATTGGCTTCGAAGAAACTTTTATCCAGTTTTAAGATATCTACCTTAAAATTTTTAAGCATTCCTAAAGAGGAATAGCCGGCGCCAAAATCATCAATAGCCACGGTAAAACCGGCTTGGTGTAAGTCATCAAGCAATTGTGCAAGGTCATGGGCATTTTCTGTCATGGCTGTTTCGGTGAGTTCTACTGTAATAAGGTGGTGTAGATTGCCGTATTCAGCGCAAATTTCTGTAATTTCTTTCACAAAATGTGGATTTTTAAGATGTAATTGAGAGAAGTTTACCGAAATGGGTAGGGCTTTATGTCCTTTTTCTATCCACAATTTTATACGTGCGCACACTGTGCGTAGGACATGAAAATCTATTTCAGTAATAAAACCATTTTGTTCAAAAATAGGAATAAACTCTTGAGGCAAAAGCTGGGTACCATCGTCCATACTCCAGCGAACCAAGGCTTCACCGCCGGTAACTTTTTTTTGAACAATATCAAAAATAGGCTGAATGTATACAGTAAATTCCATGTTTTCAAGGGCGTTTTTACTTAAGTTAATAAGCTCGGTATGGCGACGTACTTCTTGCCTAAAGGTATCGTCGTAGTCCCAAGTATGTTTATGGCCAAGGCTTTTGGCCATGCTATGGGCTAGGGTTGTTTTGCTTATCATTTCCGTCACATCGCGTTCGCCTTTGGGGACAAAATAGCGTCCGTATCTGAAGGTAAATTCATAAGTGGCAAGATCTGGTAAGAGCTGTTTAAAATGTCTTTCAAATTCTGTTCTGGTGCTGTCGTCATTTAAAAAACCGTAGGCGGAAAACATAAGAAATTCGTCATTACCATTGCGTGCACATAAGAAAGAGTCGTTACTTAACTGTGTCAAAGCTTGTGCAATTTTTATGAGAACTCTATTTCCCGTTTCATAATCATACATTTCATTGATGGCTTTAAAATTTTCTAAATCCAGCTTTTGCATGACATATTTCATATTGGGGAATTTTTTAATAGTTCTTTCTACATCCTGTTTAAATTTAAGCGTATTAGAAAGTCCTGTCAATTCATCATAAAAAGCAGCGTGTTTCACCTCTGCAATGGTTTTGCGTTTTAAGAACACAATATAGGCACAAAAAAGGAGGAATATAAAGAGTATTCCAGTAGCAACATATTGTATTTCTTTTGAAATTTCATGAACTGGATTAACAGATACATCACGAGATATGACAAAAAGTATCCAGTCGTTGATGCTGATGGGGCGATATTCAATAAGTCTTTCCTCGCCATTGAGAGTAAAACTTGTTCCTCCCCATTGTCGCTTGAGAGCGTGCTGCAAAAATTCTTCATAGTGCATATCATCGGAGAATTGCGCTTTTTGCAAAAATTTTAATGAGCGAAAAACATCACTAGACGAAGCCACGGGAAAGCCCTTGGTATCCACAAGAAAAGCAGAACCGGCACTGTCTGTATAATTTTCTAAGAGCTCTGTAATGAATTTTGTGCCGTATTCTACAATGAGGACGCCTAAAATGTTACCGGCTTCACGCATGGGTATGCTTACGGTAACAGCATATTGCCCCGTAAATTCTGAAAGCTGCATATCGGTGGCTGTGACGTGGCCTTTTATAGCTTCTTGAAAAGTAAATAAAGGTGTTACATCTACTTCTTGCCCCGTGGAACGTATGCCTTGGCCATGAACATCAGCCATAATAATGGTATCAAGGCTGAAAGATTTTTCTATATTGTGTAAGAATTGTATTTTCGCTTGGGTATCATCACCAAGGGCTACTAGCGTGTTGGTAATACTGGTTAAAGAATCAATGGTGTTTTTGATAACACTGTTAAAAGCAGCCTGTTCTTGGCTGGCCATGGCACTAAAGTTTTCTCTATCTGTAATGTTTAGATTGGTGCGTATATTGGCGTTAAAGGCAGAAAAACCAAGCAGGATTATGAGTAAAAGGAGGGCAAAAGTCACAATGAAAAAAGGAATTTTGACAAGATGCTTTGATTGTGCTTTTGCCCAAGTTCCCATCTGCTGCACTAAAAGGGAAAAACGTGCTGTTTTTATATGGTTTGCCCAAGAACAGCAAAGCTGAAATTTATTTTGTCGGGGCATTGTGATCTCCTAGGTAGGATTGCTCAAATTCTATAAGTGGCATAGGTTTAGCGTAAAAATAGCCTTGTACTATTTCGCAGTGGACGCTTTTTAAAAATTCAATTTGGTCGGCAGTTTCAATACCTTCGGCCACAATGCTCATGTCGAGAGAGTGTGCGATTTTAATAATACCTTTGACCACCATATCTCCACGCGAGTCATCTTTGTTTTCATCAAAAAAACTTTTATCAAGTTTGAGCGCATCTACCGTAAAATTTTTGAGCATGCCCAGCGAAGAATATCCGGCTCCAAAATCGTCAATGGAAACAGAAAAACCTGCTTCGTGCAAGTCATCTAAAATTTTCGAAAACTCATGTATATTTTCTGTGGCAGCAGATTCTGTAAGTTCTACTTCAATATATTGCCGTATATTGCCATAAGCATCACAAATGTTTTTAATGTCTTGAACAAAATAAGGATTTTGCAAATGCATCCGCGAAAAGTTCACAGAAATGGGCACTAAGGAATAGCCTGCTTGTAGCCAAAGCTTTATTTGGCGACATACGCGTTGCAAGATATACATATCCAAATGAACTATAAAACCATTTCTTTCAAAAAGTGGGATAAATTCATCGGGATAAATCATTTTTCCGTCGGGTTCAATCCAACGAACTAAGGCTTCGGCACCGTGCAATTTATTTTTAGTAATATGTATTTTAGGTTGAAGAAAAACTTTAAACTCTTTATTTTCTATACCATTTTTTCGCTTATTATTGATTTCTGCCATACGTAAGACGTGCTTTTTTAAACTGTCATCGTAGGTGTAGATTTTTTTGTCATTAAGTATTTTGGCTCTATGATGGGCCATAGTGGTCTTATTTATCATTCCCAGAACATCGTGTTCGTCAGGCTCGATAATGTAGCGCCCGTAGGTAAAAGAAAATTCATGATCGGCAAGTTCGGGGATCAGTGATTTAAATTTTGACTCATAGGTAGGGGGAGAAATCTCATCTTTGTCAAAAAACGTATCTTGAGCAAACATAAAAAATTCATCGGCGCCCACTCGAGCGCAAATAAGAGTAGGTTCTTCGATATGTTTTAATGTTGTAGCAAGTTTTTTGATAACAATATTGCCGGTATCATGCCCAAACATTTCATTGATGGCTTTGAAATTTTTCATATCTACCTTTTGCA
>CAYJHX010000090.1:0-7289 GCA_964369395.1 uncultured Desulfovibrionaceae bacterium | reverse complement strand
GGAAAGGATGGGGGGTGTGGGGGGAAGGAAAACACTTTTTGGCGCTAGCAAAAGGGTTTTCCTTCCCCCCACAAAAATTTCTTCTTCTCCCCTTTCTCCCCTGCTCTTCTCTACCTCTTTTATCTTGCCGAAACGCAGGCCAGTGGGCGACCGTCAAGATGAAAAAGGTGTACCGTTACAGGGCGCTGGGCAAATTGGCTGGCTACCTTGGCAGCTTTTTTGGTAATGCTGTGTAGTACAGAAGGCCAAGCTTCTTTGGCCAAAATATATTCTAAAGCATGATTAGCGGTGACGCACGAAGCTATTTCCGGTATGTGCATGTTTTTTTTTGCGCACCATTGCTGTAACAGTGTAAAATCAAGATTTGCAGAGCGTGCGTGGGTATAGCTATGCCCTTGAGCTAATTTTACCAGCTTGCCAAAAAAACACCCCCAAACAAGCTGTTCAAATGGATACCTTCCCGCTTGTGACAAAGAAAACTCTGCAAAATCTGCCGCTTGAATGGCCCACGATGGCAACACGTGAGGGTAGGTTTCTAGTAGTAATTTCTCTGAACGTCGCCCTGTCGACAAACAAAGCGTAGTACATGCGGTGGCGGCGGCCACTTCTAGCCCCTGCACGATGGTGGCTTTCCACGCTTTATGACTGTAAGGTTTGACGGTACCTTGAGTGCCAAGAATAGAAATACCCCCAAGAATACCTAGGCGCGGGTTAAAGGTATTTTTGGCCAGTTCTTCCCCTCCGGGCACGGAAATGGTCACATCAATACTGTGCGTATAGGCATATTTTTGTGCTATGAGCTGCAGGCCAAGGCTTATCTGTCGCCGCGGCGCCGGATTAATGGCCGCCATCCCCACAGGCAAAGGTAGGCCCGGTAAGGTGATACGCCCTACTCCTTCTCCGCCATGAATGACAATGTCCTGTTGCTGCGGTCGAGTACCAAGAGTAACCGTAGCATAAATGGAAGCTTTGTGCGTGGCGTCAGGATCATCTCCACCATCTTTAATAACAAAAGCCGTGGCACTGTGCGCATGATTCCTATGCACACCGGCTATGGGAATGGAAAGAAAGCCTTTATTCTTGGTAGACTCCATACACTGCGTAGATTCGCTACCTGCTGTTGTTTCCCTTTTTAACTGCATAACCTTCTGAGAAAGCACAAGAGACTGTGCAAAAGAAGGCATGCGAGGAGATAGAGGAGGAGGCACGGGGGTAAGCATACACTTTCCCCCTTTTTCTTTGCATAAAAGACTTTCTAGCGCAGCCATGGCGGCGGCAGTGGCCGCTGTGCCTGTGGTAAAGCCTTCACGCAGAACTTTTTTATTTTTTTTCATGCCCTGTACCCACAACACACAAGGGCAAAATGCGCTTCACATACTCTGCATGCTTTTCCAAATAAAAGGCTAAAGATGGGCCAAAGTTACGCCCTACAAGTCCATCCACAAAAATTTGGCTCACTTCACGCTCTCTGCCCAGCACCAATTGGAAAAGACCAAAAACTTTGCGTTCATCACTTGTCATTCTGCGCAGCATGCGTTGGAAAACTTGTTGCGAGCGGGGACGGTAATACCAAAAATACATAAAATCTAAAGCATTGATGATGACTTCTTCTTTAAGAGCCGGATCTTTTTCGCCTAATTTTGCCAATAAGGTTTTGGGATGCGACAACATATCGTTAATATCTTCTTGCGGAAAGGCCAAGTCAATGCGCGCATAAGTATTAAAGGTGCCTTGTAATTTAGTAGTATAATCCCATGTGCGCAGACGCAACAAATTCTTTTGGTCGGCATAACCTTCAATGATGGCCGCCACTGTATCTGACGCAAGCTTGGACACAATGGCCGCAGTATTTTGCAACAAGGCATCGGGATTTTGTATTTGTAGCACATAGAGCAAAAAGTCTTCAAAAAGTGCATTAAAGAGCAAAGCCACGGGAATAGCCAATACAGAGCGAAATAAATTGCCAATGACAGCCTCTTTAGGAAAACCACGCAACAGATTGTGCCACGCAATATACACCCCATTGACCACCGACATAACAGTATATACCACCAAAGGATCACTGACGGATGTCATATGCAAGGTGTCTTGCAAAAGGAAAATACGTACCCCAAGTTCCAATATGGGCACCGAAAATCCTGTATACATAAGCGAATCACAAAGGCGTGACCAACTCACATAGTCTTTCCAACGCAGCAACGAATACCGATAAAAGCCTGTACCTGCCACCACCGCCTGAATAATATTGCGCACACCGGTAATGCCAAACCAAATAATGGGGCCAAACCATGCCAGCACCCACCATGTCTGCGTATAATGAAAGGCAATGGCAGCGGGAATAAGCCCAAGAATAACCTTTAAACAATTTTGCAAACGCGTGGTTAAATAGCGCACGGGGGGCATTTTTTGTTCTTTTTTGAGAAGAGACTCTTTACGCCTTGGCACTTGCAAAAGACGCATATTGCTTTGAGCACCATGCACAGCGCTAGCAGAGTTGGTGCGCCATTCTTTTTCTTGCGCATGCCCATAATGCCCGCAAAAAGGTAAAGCACGAATAATACGCAACCAAGCACTTTTTTGTCGCGTATACGTAAGGGGCGTGTAGCTGAGTAAAGAACGTATGGCAATATGAAAAGGAATTTCCGTCTTTTTCCCTTCTTTTTCCAAGGCTTTTTGCGCTCGCCGTGGCAAAGTTTCCGGAAAAACAATACCCATTTGGCTATGCACATTGATACGATCGGTAGTGTTAGACCCCATACGCGAACGTAATTTGCTGGAACAATAAAAATTTCGTAATGTGATAATATTACTCAAAATTTCTTTTAAAACTTCTTTACGCCTTTTATGAAAAGCCAAGGCCTCCACATTGTCTGTAGTTTCCATACTCGCATCAAGAGCTTCGCGCTCTTTAAGCATACGCAAAATAAGAGCTTTAATGCGCGGAATGGAACCAGAATTTAAGGCTTGTTGTAATAAACTGATTTCTTGAATATGTGCAAAATTGTGTCCATCCCATTCACGCAGATTATACAGCTCTAAATGCGAAATAAGCCCTTGGCATTGCCACAGCAAGGTCAACACGTCTTCTGCCGTGAGCCCGGCCAGATTTAAAATAATAAATCCACTATCTTGAAATGAGGTCAACCAATCTAAAAGAGAAAGGGGAGTTAAGCGCATAAGTTGCGGCAAATGGGCATTGTCTGCACGCATGACCTCCGATTCCAACTCCATATTAGCATGGCGAGCCACATAGGTATCAAACACATAGCCTTGGGTAAAACCCTTTATAAGATCGTGTTGTTTTTGCAAAATAGCCAATGACTCTTCTTGTTTATCCAATGGCAAACTGTTGGCTTCTTCCACAAGCGCTTCGGCACGCCGTTGCAAAACAGGTAAGGTTTTTTCATGGATAAACCCCACTAAATGCGAACGTGAAGCCTGCCCTGCTCCCACAAACTTAAGAAAGTCTTCTTTGCAAAGCATGGGAAAATCTTGCGGCATAAGCCCCACATCGGCAGCGAGGTTAGGCATATGTGTGCTGTTCCACACTTCCAACAAGGCAAATACCAAGCGCTGGCGCCATGCAGAAGCTTGACGACCAAGGCTCATCAAATGTTGCATGGGAGCCTCTGCCAAAAACTCCAAAAATCTTTCAGGATTCGTAGCGTGCCGCGGTGCCCACACAAATTGGATATGCTTATCACCAAAAGGCAAAGAGTATTCAATGCCTATACGTAAATGTATGCCAATGATGGCAGCGGCATGCATAAGCTCATAGGCCGTTTCTTCATTGATATAATTATAATAAATAACAGTAATATAGCGTATACCCTTCAGCCAAGCATCCATCAACAAGTGCGTGGCACTTTTGCGACCTTTGGTATTGGCATCATGCACATGATGGTCAAAGGCCAACTGGCTCCAATCTTCGGGCATTTCTACAAGGCCGTATTCTTGTAAAAAACGGCGCACCGCCACAGGTTTACCTTGGGCTGCATGGCGAAAATCGCTGGCTAAATACAACTGCTTTTGAATGTCCCCATGGGCACGCACCAGTGCCTTCATGATTTCTACCAATACACGGGCAGTATTACGGCGAAAACTGGTTTTAGCACTGTTAAGCACTTCATCATACAGAGTTTGTAAAGCCTGCAAACGATACGAACTGTCTCGCCCTTCGGTGGAACCAAGCAGACGAATCATGGCGTTAGCCACCAGCATTTCACGAGAAAGAGCAAGGGTTTTTATGCCATGAGGGTGTAAATTTACATTGAGCATATCCTCACTTGTATGAGCGTCCCCTTCCATAATAAGTACTTTATTGATGAAACTGAGCAATTCATAATCTTGTTTGTCAAAGAAAAGTTGTGTTTTCAATGGAAATCCTCGCATATGTTATGCTGTGCTCGAAAAATAAGCCGTCCCCTCAGCCACCACGTAAACCGGCCCGCCGATGCGCGCAAAAAGTTCTGAATTCGCTGATACTTCTGTTGTCTTTGATAAAGGCGGCTGAAAATGCACCGTCAAATAGCCTCCGGGTTGTTGCACCACAAAGGAATGTTGATTTTTTTGTGTATAGAGCCATAAAGTTACTGCCAAAGTCCCAGAACCGCAAGCGTTTTCGTAGCACTCTACGGGCGGGTTTTTCACAACAACTATAGGGTCTATACGCAAGGCTTGCATAGGAGCAGCAGCATTAGCGCCTATTTTTCCAATATTTTCTATATCTTTCCACCAAATACACCCCACAGCTAACTCCTCTTCAAGATGCAAGCGTTGTCGCAAAGCGGCGCAATACGGTGACCAATCATGAACAGGAAAAGGATGTAAATGCGCGTCTAACAACACATGGGTAATGCCGGGCATACGCACCACCACAAGACCTGGCGCCACCTCTTGTAATAAAGGCAACGGCGCTAGCGGCATATGCAACGTCACCTCATGGGGCATATGCGCTTGAACTTTACTTACCTCCATATATAAAGGAACATCTACCCCAGAAACGCGCGCTTCACCCTGCCAGCTATGCCCAGCCTCTGTACAACCGGCAGCTTGAGCCATAAGCAAACCCAAAGCCCGAGTGGCATTGATGCAAAATTCACCGCCGGCCATATGTAAAATGCCTTGGCCAATATCTATAAAGCCAGCTTGCTCGCCATCAATATGATTTTTTTGTAAAACCTGTGCGGCGATGTGTTGGCGCTGTCTAGGGGAAAGCTCCATACCTTCCAAAAGACAGGTCATATTGCCGCTGGGATGCACTTTATAAAAGGGAATACTCTGCATGTACGAAGACTCCTTAGGGAAATTTTTAGGGGTTTCAAAATATATTTTTTAAAAATGGCAATAAAAATATTGCTAAGCGAATAAAAATGTTATACTGAATACCAAGTGATGCGTAAAGCATTACGAGAAGGTTCCCAAATTAACCGCTAGTAAATGACAGCACAAGGAGGTTTTATGTTGTTTTTACGTAATGTTATGGTGCTTTTGCTTTTCACTTTGGCTTTGCCAAGCTTTGCAGATGCAAAACAAATGGTTTGTGGCAAAAAAATCAATAGCTTTGATTTTGTAGTTGACTACTCTGGTTCTATGATGATGAACCACAAAGTTGTTGGCAGCCCTAAAATTGAAGTAGCTAAAGCTGCTCTTCAACGTGTAAACGCTCTTATCCCAGCTCTTGATTACCAAGGTGGCTTGCACACAGTTGCTCCTGAGTCCACCGTTCTTGCTCAAGGTCCTTGGGATCGCGCAGTTATGGCTCAAGCCATCACTACCTTGCGTAGCGATTTCACCGTATTTGGCCGTATGACCCCAATGGGCGACGGCGTAGCTTCTTTTGAGCCTTGGATTTCCAGCATGGCTCGCAACGCTGCTATCATCCTCGTAACCGACGGTGGCAACAACCGCGGCATGGACATCGTAGAAGTTATCCGTAACGTATACGCTACCCAACGTGGTCTTGTTGTTCACGTGATTTCCTTCGCTGAAACCATCGAAGAAAAGAACATCGTACAACAAATTGCTGCTCTCAATCCTGAGACCATCGTAGCTGAAGGTGTTGACCTTGCTACTGACGACATGACCGTTGAAAAATTCGTTCTTGACGTATTCTGCAGCGAGCAAGAAGAAGTTATCGTTCTTCGTGGCGTAAACTTCGCTTTCGATTCTGCTAAGCTTGACGCTAAGGCCCGCAACACCTTGGTTGCTGCTGCTGCCCTCATGAAGGCCAACAGCAAGCCTATCGTTCTTGAAGGCTGGACTGACTACATCGGTTCCGACGCTTACAACAGAAACTTGTCCCAACGTCGCGCTAACTCTGTGAAGGCTTTCCTTGTACAACAAGGCATTCCTGCTAGCCGTATGCGCGCCATTGGCCGCGGCAAGTCCTTCAAGTATGACAACAAGACCGAACAAGGTCGTTACTTGAACCGTCGTGCAGAATTACTCTTTCAATAATTGATTATTGAAAGAACGCTACTGAACACTTAACCAAACAATAAAGTTTAGAAGGTCTGATATGCAAAAAACAGTAAAAGCCTTAAAGAGCCTTAGTATTTGTTTAGGCCTTTGCTTAGGACTTACAATGGCTACAGTTTCAGTAGCACCGGCTGCAGAAGAATCCTTTAAGGCTGTAGCCAAGTCTCTCCTCCGTCAAGTTGCCCAGAATTTGTTACCGAAAGAGTCAAACAAAGCGGTACGCAAGGAAGGTGCGGGCTACGTGGCTTATTACAATAGCGTGAAACCCAATGAGTATACCACAGAAGTGCGTAACTCTGCCGGAAACGACAAAGTGGGTTTAGTGCGCTATAAGCAATATGAACACGTTTGTTATGGCGCTACTAAAGCAGAAGCGCTTAAAGCGCCCTGCAAAGTAAAAGGCTCAACAAACATGACGGAAGTGATTGCCTATCACAATGGAAAATGGATATTCGAACAATAAGTTAGAATATTCGTAGACTATAAGATAGTCAAATACGACAATTCTTAAGGGGTACAAAGTTTTCTTTGTACCCCTTTTTCTATGGAAAAATCGTTCTATTGTTTCATACCTTTTAATAGCTAGTAGACAACAGTTAGCCAATGCAAAGAAAACATGTTTTCATGCCTTTTTCAAAACGCACACTTGTTCCAAATATACTTTCATGGCAACAATCTTCCCACCCTCATGACATCACCTAGCAAAGGCCCTTACGAGCAAAGCGTATATGACCTTTCTTTGATTATGCAAAACGAGACCTCTGCGCAATTAAAAAATCATGGATGCTTTGCTGTCCATTTGCGTAATT
>CAYJHX010000089.1:0-7310 GCA_964369395.1 uncultured Desulfovibrionaceae bacterium | reverse complement strand
AAAATACTTTTAACAACCTGCCACAGCTTCACGCAGCATCTGTACTGCCAATGCTACTGCTTGACTGCGCACTTCTTCTCTATTTCCTTGCAACACAACATGATGCGCAAAGCTTTTGCCGTTAACGCAAAATCCTAACCATACCGTACCTACGGGCTTTTCTGCACTTCCCCCGTCAGGCCCGGCTATGCCGGAGATACTCACGCCCACATCCACGCAAAATTTCTCGCACAAACCTTGCGCCATGGCCAATACACACGCTTCTGACACGGCACCGTGCTCCATAAGTATTATGGCAGGCACACCTAACTGCGCCACCTTTACTGCATTGGCATAGGCCATCACACCACCGGAAAACCATGTAGAAGACCCAGGAATAGCCGTTAAAGCTGCTCCCAATAAACCACCGGTACAAGATTCTGCTGTGGCACACAGCCAATTTTTTTGCACAAGAAGTTTACCAAGGGCCTGTATCTCTTCAGTTACTGTTGTTGGCATTTGCAATAAAGGCATAAAAACTCCTTTGGCTTTGACAGCATTTTGTTTTTACCTTTTATACAATATTTTTTGCATGGACACAAGCACCAGAAATTGCTATCTATTGTCTATTGTGAGGCGCGTATGCCTATAAAAAAACTCCGTAAACATTCTACTTTGGCGCATATTTTGCTAGTATAATTTCATGGATATATTTAACCTTCCTGCAGATTCCATACTGAGTTTTTTACTCACGCTCATGCGCGTAAGCATTATCATGTTTATGTTGCCTATTTTTTCGTCCGATCGCGCCCCTATGCAGGTTAAGGCTTTTGCCACCATTGTTATTACTTTAGGTATTTGGCCGCAGCTTTCTTTGCCCGGTATAGCCATGCCCGCGCACCCTATCGATATAGTCTTGCTCTTTGTCAACGAACTTGTCTTAGGCCTTGTCATAAGCATGTGCATTAACTTTGTTTTCATGGGAATTCAAGCAGGGGGCGAGCTTTTTGGCTTTCAAATGGGCTTTACCATGATCAACTTTGCCGACCCGCTTACCGGTAACCAAACAGGCATTACAGCCTTTTTTTTGTGGATGGTCTCTACCCTTACCTTTTTAGCCTTAGACGGGCATTTGTATATGCTGCAAGCCTTTGCCATGACCTTTAGAGTTATCCCTGCCGGCGGCCTTGTACTTAGCGAACTTCTCATGCACGAAGTACTCACTCTTTCCGCACAGATGTTTGTCATTGCCCTTAAAATTGCCGCGCCGGTTATGGTGTCGCTCTTTCTTATCGAATTAGCACTGGCTTTGGTAAGCCGTGCTTCTCCGCAAGTAAATATTATGGACGTAGGTTTTCCCATAAAAATTGGGGCGGGCTTTTTCTTTTTAGGCATGTTACTTGTGGTTATGTCAGAATACATGGCCAATTATATTGGCGGTATGGCAGCCATGCTGAGTAATATTTTAGAAATCGCCAGCCCGCTCAACAAATAATAGGGGAGAAAGGCATGTTTGGTAAACAACAAGATCCCAGCAAGACAGAAGAAGCCACCCCCAAACAGGTTAACAAGAGTAGGGAAAAAGGCAATGTACCTAAGTCGCAAGAGGCCAGCAAATTAGTCAGTTTGGTGGCAGGCCTTGTGGTATTGTATTTTTGGATTGAAAATATGGGTCAAGAAGTTATGGATTTGTATAGGCACTTCCTTACCCGTTTTCACGAATTTGAACCTGACCCCGAAAGCATCAACAACCTCTTTATTTGGGTTTCTTTTTATCTTGCAAAAATTCTTTTACCTGTATTACTTTTTTTGGGTTTTTGCGCATGGTTATGCATGCGTTTACAAGTGGGGTCACTTTGGACAACGCAAGTATTTCAACCTAAGTTAGAAAAATTTAATGTGATTAAAGGTCTAAAAAATATGTTGCTTTCGCCGCAAACCATATTTCGTTTGCTAAAAAGCCTCCTTTTAGCCGCAGTCATTGGCACCATACCCGCCATTATTATTATGCAAGAAGCAGAAAATTTTCTGCCCATGTTTCACGAAGATGCCAGTGCCGTTGTCGCTTATATGCTACATACCGGTTTTGATATGGTATATTATACCCTTATCCCTATGGCTGCCATAGCTGCCTTTGATGTGTGGCAAAGCCGCTTTGCCTATAATGAAGGCCTGAAAATGACCAAACAAGAGGTGAAAGACGAGCATAAGCAATCGGAAGGGAACCCCGAAATTAAAATGCAACAAAGACAAAAAATGATGGCCATAATGCAAAGGCGCATGCTGCAAGACGTGCCCAAAGCCGACGTTGTCATTACCAACCCTACCCACCTAGCTGTGGCCATTTGCTATAATACCCAAGAAGCTCCGGCCCCCATTGTGCTGGCCAAAGGAGCCGATGCCGTGGCTGAAAAAATTAAAGAAGTAGCTCGAGAACACCGTGTCCCCATTCGACAAAATGTCCCTTTGGCACGGGCTTTGTATAAGAGTGTAGAAATAGGGGATATGATTCCGGAAGAACTGTACAAAGCTACGGCATCTATTCTTGCCAGCATTTGGCGAATGCAAGGCAAGATGCCGAAAAGACAATAGTATTCTCTATGGACGTGCCCTGAGCAGCTGATAAAATAAGGATGTCATAAAAATGGCTACACTACCACAACTCGATTACGAACGCTTTGCCAAGTACGGGGATTTCTTCCTTGCAGGTGGTGTTGTGCTCATTCTTTTTATGATGCTCATCCCTTTACCTACATTTATGCTCGACCTTATGCTCTCGGTCAGTATATCTTTATCATTGCTTATCCTTATTACCACCATGTTTATGACCAGCCCTTTGGAATTTTCTATATTCCCTTCGCTACTCTTGGTCACTACCCTTCTGCGCCTTGCGCTTAACGTTTCTTCCACACGGCTTATTTTGCTTAATGGGGAAAAAGGCGTTGATGCTGCAGGCTCTGTTATCCGTGCTTTTGGGGAATTTGTGGTGGGCGGTAGCTACATTGTAGGTGCTGTTATCTTCATGATTTTATTTATTTTAAATAAAACAGTTATTACCGCTGGTACTACGCGTATTGCAGAAGTGGCCGCTCGCTTTACCTTGGACGCCATGCCCGGTAAACAAATGGCCATCGAGGCAGATTTAAATGCCGGCCTCATTGACGAACACGAAGCCACATCACGCCGCCACGCCATGCGCCGCGAAGCAGATTTTTATGGTGCCATGGACGGTGCGTGTAAATTCGTTTCTGGAGACGTTAATGCCGGTATGTTGATTACTCTCATCAACATTATTGGCGGTATCATCATTGGTGTGGTACAAAAAGACATGGATTGGGGCACAGCCCTTACCACGTATTCTTTGCTCACCATTGGTGACGGCTTGGTGTCTACCATTCCTTCTATTTTGGTATCTACAGGCACAGGTATTTTGGTTTCACGGGCAGCTGCCGAAGCCAAAATGGGCGAAGAATTTATGGCTCAGCTCACTTTCAACACCCGCGCTTTACAAATGGTTTCGTTGGTGTTGGTGATTTTTGCCATTGTGCCCGGTTTACCCACTATTCCTTTCCTTGTGTTAGCTGTAGCTTGCTTTTTTGCCGCACGCTTTACCGCAAAAGATCCCGAAGCCGAAGAAGAAGCTGCCAAGGCCAAAGCCAAAGGCAAAAAAGGAGCCTCCCCTTCCGGTACTGCCGATACCCCCGAAGAAGTGCAAGCGCTACTGCCCTTGGACGCTTTGGAATTGGAAGTGGGCTATGGTCTCATTCCTCTAGTAGACGAAGAGCAAAGTGGCAACCTTCTTTCGCGTATTCGCTCCATTCGTCGGCAATTTGCCTTGGATATGGGGGTGGTTATCCCTGCTCTGCACTTGCGTGACAATTTGCAACTCAAGCCCGGCCAATACGCCCTGCTTATTAAAGGCAATCAAGTGGCCTCGGCAGAAATTTTAGTTGATCACTTCCTTGCCATGGACCCTGGCAATGCCAGCACGCAAATTAAAGGCATAGAAACACGCGAACCGGCCTTTAACTTGCCGGCTCTTTGGATACCCGAAACCCAGCGCGAAGAAGCCATGCTGGCCGGCTATACAGTAGTAGACCCTGCTACGGTTATTGCCACGCACTTAACGGAAATTTTCCGTAAGCATTTAAGCGACTTCCTTGACCGTCAGGCTGTACAGGGCTTGCTAGATACTTTGGCAAAGCATTCTCCCAAAGCTGTGGAAGAATTGGTACCCGGCACCTTGCCCTTGGGCGTTGTGCAAAAAATCTTGCAAACCTTGGTACGTGAAAATGTCACCATTCGTGACATGCTTACCATTGTGGAAACCTTGGGCGATTATGGCGGACACATAAAACAAGCAGATATGCTTACAGAATACGTACGCGAGCGTTTGGCACGTTCCATTGTGCGCCCTTATATGGACAGTACTGGCGGGCTTTCCGTGCTTACCTTAGACCAAAATGCCGAGCGTACCGTACAAGAAGGTATTCGCCAAACCGATGGCGGCACCTTCCTTTCGCTCAACCCTGTCATAGCGCAAAAGCTTATTCAAAATGTCAACAATGCTGTAGAAAATGCCGTCATGGCCGAAGGACAACCCGTACTCTTGGCTTCGCCCATTGTGCGCCCCCATTTGGCACAACTTATTACACGCTTTTTACCCGCGGTTCCGGTTATTTCTCAAGCTGAAATACCCCCAGATATTCACCTGCAATCCGTAGGCATAGTGGGGATTGAATAATGCATGTAAAAACCTATTTAGGCCGCCGCACTCAAGATATCCTTACCCAAATCAAAGAAGAATTGGGACCGGATGCTATTATATTGAGTAATAGAAGCGTACGTAAAGACGGCGAACGCTACTATGAAGTGACGGCTGGTGTGGAGCGGCATTTACCTGCCCCAGATACGGCGCCCGCTGCCGGAGCCTCTAAGTCTACTGCCAAGGCTGCCTATGCCACGGCTCGCAACGATGGAGATTTTGATGACTTTCTCTTGCCCGGAGCGCGCGCAGGCAGCAAGTCGCCTCAAAAAAGACAAGGAGCAAGTTTACTTGGGGGGCACGGCAATCATGGTGGGCAAGGCTCAACAACAGGCCTTCCCAACCTTCCAGGACTAGGAAGCCAAGGAAGCCACGCAAGTGCAGGACGTAGAAAAAGCGACTACAACGCCGACAGCTCCATTTTTGACAGCCCTAGTGTGAAGGAATTAGCCTCGCAATGGGTCAATGACAGTCATATTTTGGACAGTGAAGCAGGAAATAGTCAAAATCCCGTCGGTTGGGCCCAATGGCATAAAGAGTGGTCACAAATCAAAGACCATCTCTTTGCCCTTATGAAACCTTCCATTCAAATGGAACGCCTTTCTCCTAGGCAAAGAGTGGCACTAGAGTATTTACAAAGAGAAGGCGTTTCGGACATGGTGGTTTTAGAACTGTACCGAAAGTTGCTGGCTTCTCCCGGAGACTCTGTCTTGCAATCGCTCAGCGATATTGTGCCGGTGCAACCTTGGGGCGATGATATTTGGCCACAACGCTTACACTGTTTTGCAGGCCCATATGGCGCCGGCAAAACCACAACGGCTTTACGTATGGCTTTGCAATTGCGCAATCAAAATCCGGAATGCCGCATAGCTTTTATCAATGCCGATTGCTTACGAGGAAACGGTCGTTTAGTGTTACGCCATTGGGCAGAACTCTCCGACTTTGCCTATGTGGAAGCGCAAGACAATGTCAGCATGAAAAAAGCCTTGGTGGTGCACGCCACAGCAGATAAAATTTTTGTGGACTTACCCAGTGTAAGTACCGAAAACACCTTACAAGAACTGTACGCACGCTTAGGCTTGCGCAGTGACATGGCAGGAAGCAAAGCCACCCATTGTGTGCTTTCCCCTTCTTACGATGGGCAGCAATTGGTAAACTTTTTAAAACGCTATGCCCCAGACAGTGCCGGCAGTATTGTGTGGGGCAAGTTAGATGAAGCCATAAACTTTGGCAGTATTGTTAATGTGGCGGCTTCGTGCCGTTTACCGGTATCGGCTTTGTCTTATGGGGCAGAATTACGAGACACTTTGTCTGTAGCTAGCCCTTCCCTACTATGGCGTCTCATTTTTAAGCGACAATTGCCAAGTGCGGTACATACGGCTCCCATTTAGAGCTGTACAATGGCAACAGGTTATAAATACAACAAAAAAGATTAAGTGCATTTTTAAACTGTTAGTGCTATAAAGAACAACAGAGCACAAACACGCGTTGATAGAGAGGGAGTTTTTATGCATGATACATTTCCATTGGTTATTTCCGTCACTTCCGGTAAAGGGGGCGTAGGCAAAACCAATCTCTCCGTGAACCTTGCTGTGGAATTAGCCAAGCAAGGAAAGCGTGTGGTCTTATTAGACGCCGACCTTGGCCTTGCCAATGTAGATGTGCTCTTAGGATTAACACCGCCAAAGAACTTGTTTCATCTTTTTCATGAAGAAACGAAAAGCATTCATGATGTGCTTTTTCCCACGCCCTATGGTTTTTCCATTTTGCCCGCATCTTCCGGCATGAGCGAAATGCTGGCCTTAGATACAGGGCAAAAGCTAGAGCTACTTGAAGCCATGGACATTCTTGAAGAAGAGGTAGATTACTTGCTGGTAGATACCGGCGCTGGTATTAATGATAATGTGCTTTATTTTAATTTGGCTGCGCAAGAACGCATTATCGTACTTACACCAGAGCCCACCTCTCTTACCGATGCGTATGCGCTTATTAAAGTGTTAAAAACCAATCATGGTATAGAGCATTATAAAGTGCTCATCAATATGGCCCATGATCAACGCGCCGCTAAAGTAACTTTTGGGCGCTTACACCAAGCCTGTGAGCATTTTTTAAGCGGCGTTTCCCTAGACTTAATGGGCATTATTCCCAGAGACACTACGGTTCGGCAATCGGTGGTGCAGCAGCTTCCTTTAAGTATTAATGCCCCCAACTCACCTGCAGCCATGGCCATTCAAGAAATTGCCAGCGATGTCCTTGAATGGGAAGTACCCAAAAGATTAGACGGAAACATTAAATTTTTCTGGAAGAAACTTCTTTTTCAACAATAAATAGAGATTTCTGCACAAGTATTTTAAATGCGAAATCGCCTACAAAAACAGTAGACGTATTTTCGTACGCATTTTAGTTGCGCAAATATCGTACATGGGGAATGTTCCTTCCCGCACTTTGTCTGAGGCCTATAGATTTAACAGGAGAGGTTATGCAAGAAGCACAAGCCCAAAGTCATCTGCTCCCCCCTTGGGAAGCCATGGAACAGGGATACTCTTCTTGGTGCGATTTTTCGCCA
>CAYJHX010000088.1:0-7448 GCA_964369395.1 uncultured Desulfovibrionaceae bacterium | reverse complement strand
TAAATTCCTTATCTTCCATGGGATTCAATGGATCTTGATATTGGAATTGCGTCACGAGCAAGGTCATGAAAGCTTCTCTATCAAGCTCGCTACTTCCCGTTTGAGAGGTAGTAGCACTACTTATTGAGGAATTATTGATTGATGAGACGCTCGACATAGTGTTCTCCCTTTTTTATGCAACCTGATACTAGGCTACAACATGCAATGATTGCGCGGCATTTCCTGCCGTATGGCTATCACTTTGCATATTGCGTTCCAAAGTTGCATTTTCTTGGGATGTACTATTATTTCGAACAGTTGCGAGGTTGCGCATGCGGTCGAACATTTCACGACGGGCATTTTCTTCCTGATGGGCATTGTGTTGATCCATGCCTTGCCAGGTATCATGGGTGGAAGCATTTTCCTCTGAGCCAGTACGCACTTCCATTTTGTCTATCTTGATGCCCTGATTTTCAAGTTGCACACGCAATTGATCAATTTGCTGATTGAGCATTTCTGCGGTTTCGGTCTTTTCAGAGCGAATCATGGCACTTACTTCGCCATTACGTGCCGTTAAAGTAATGGTTAAACTACCAAGCTCGGCAGGATGTAATTGTAATTCAAGGCTTTTGCTACCGTCTTTAGCAGCGCTGAGCATGGCTTGTTCTACTTGGGCGGCGGCTCGTTGCGAAAGTCCTTGGCGACCCACTTGCCCTTGATTAAGCAAGTTTTGAGCAGTATTTTGTGGCTGAACGAGGCCACCAATGCCAAGCACAGGGGTAGAGACTGCGTTGCTTACACTAACAGGGCGAGCATCGGTGGCGCGCGCATCAAGAGAGGCATCTGTAGTGCGAACGTCAGTCTTTGTGAAAATTTGCGACCAAGCGTCATTTTTATTGTCGCTTTGAGCGTCTTTGTTATCGCGTGCATCGTTTTCGTTAGCATCGTGACCAGTAACGCTTTGCACATGAATAACATTTTTGTCTTGATGCGAAAGTATTTGTGAAGTGGTGTTTTCCGTTTTTTCGTGGGTAGAAGTTGTAGCGACTTTTTCGCGCAAGGGTGTAGAGGCCGATTGCAACGTGTTACCCATATTAGTGGTGTTTACTTGCGCTTGGACAAGATCGTTGGTTTTGGCATTTTCTGCTTGGACATGCGATTTGGCATTTTTATCTGTGGTACTGGTCTCTACGGTAAGGCGCTTTCCTTTTTCTTGAGTTTGGGTGTTGAGATTTTCTTGGGCAGCACGGGTACCTTCGAGGTTTCCGTTTACTTTTTCAAGGACGGTTTGTTCTATAACTACCTTGCTTTGTTCAACTTTGCGTGAAGAAAGCTCTGTGGCGGCTTTTTCAGCGGCCATGCGATCTTTGGCTTTTTGTAAAATTTCGCCCAAGGCGGCATCTAAGGCCTTGGCAATTTTTTCTCTATCAGCCACTTCTCCGGAAAAATCATTAAAAGCAGGCATCATGAAGCCTTTCATACCTACTTGATTAAGCGTGATAGTGTTAGAATCGCCAAACTGCGCCATAAGCTCTTGCTTTGTGCTATCATCAAGGCCCAAGGCTTTAGAAAGCGTTACCATTTCTTCTCTGGTAACCTGTACACCATTGCCTTGTATAGCTTGAACGAAAGCATTAAGTGCGCCTTGTCCGTTGTTATCGGCCAAGTGACCAGACATGGCACTGTATAAGTTGCCGCTGGCGTCTATTTTATTGGTAAGCCCTTTTAGTGTTTGTGCTTCTTTATCAGTAAGGGAAGGATATTCACGCAAGGTATTTGCAGCGGCCATGACTTCACCAAGGGTGGAACCATCGGGCTGTTGCACAAGCTTCTTGATTTCGTTAAGACTTTCAAGAGGGGCGCCATTGGCCTTTAAATCTTTTTCAAGCTGCTTTAACTCTTCTTTCGTAAAGACAACTTCATCTATGGTGTAGGTCACACCATTGGTGGAGGTAAGGTTGTAAGGAGCTTGATTTAAAGGGGTTACTTTAGGTGTGTCATCTTCGCCTAAAGCAGCTTGTACGGAGTGAGCTTCCCCATCATTTACGGCGTCACGGGCTTCTTGTTGGCGTGCCATTTCAGCAGCAAAAGAGCTACCGGACTCTCCCTTAGAGGTAGAATCTGCAAAAAGATTATCAGAAAAAGCTGATGACGTAGATGTGGTGGGCATAATTTGCATGATGACACTCCTTTGTGCTGGTGGACATTCAAAGAGTGTTCCAAAATTATAGGCAAGAAGGGGAAATTATGCGAAAGAAAAGGGGGTTCGTTATGAAATATAATAATATAGATTAGTTACGTGTGTATAAAAAATTTTGCAAAAGGCTTTTACTGTGTGCTTTTTGATGATGTATGCACATGAAAAGATAAAATACTGAAGTTTTCGGCAGAATTTGCCGAAAAAGCAGGGGAGAAACTTTAATTTTATACGAAAATCAGATATTTCCTTTGTACATTATATCTTATTTTTTCATGTGCTGTATGAGGAGGTTACCCTGTAAATTTTGTTCGCCGCCAGCCATGCGAATAAGTTCTGCTTGGCGTTCCTTTTCGTCAAGCTTTGTGCATTGGGTAAAGGTGCTTCCCTCAATTTCTTGTTTTTTAATTTGAAAATGGCGTGAACCTTGGGCAGCCAATTGCGGCCAATGAGTAATAAGCAACATTTGTCTTTTTTGAGCAAGACTTTGCAAGCGTTCAGCCACCATGTTCAAAGTAAGCCCACCAATGCCGGCATCCACTTCGTCAAAGATATAAGTAGCACTTTCTTCGCCGTCTTTAATACTGACTAGTGCCAAAAGAAAGCGCGAAAGTTCGCCGCCAGAAGCAATTTTATCTAATGGTTGCGGCGTTTGCCCGGGGTTAGGGGCCCAAAGTATTCTGGCTTTTTCGTCTGTAATGTTTTCCCATAAAGTTACGGGGGTAAAATCAACGATAACATGCACATCTTTAGAAAAACCAAGGCCAGCCAAAGCGTGTTCCAATTTTTTAGCAAAAATATCGGCACTATGGCGGCGCATGGGTTGCAATGTTTCAAGACATGCTTGAAGTTTATGCGTGAGGGCTTGCTCTTCTTTTTCCAATAAAGAAATATCTAAGGAGCAAGAATCAAGAAAAGAAATATTTTCGTCAATTTCTTCGCGAAGCTCTAATATTTCCTCTAAAGAACGCCGAAGTTTGCGTTTTAATTGTGCAAGAGCGTAAAGACGTGACTCTAAAGCGTCCATGTCTATGGTGCTAGCTTCAGGGGCTTTGCGCAAATGCGCCTCAAGGGTGGGTAAACCTTGGCGCAAGGCCGAGATAGCTTCAAGTTCTGCCTGCATGCTGTCATCGTAGCGGCCTATACGTTCTAAGGCGTGTTCGAATTGCCCCAAAAGATCGCGCAAGCCCGGACCATCGTCGCCATAAATAAGGGTAAGGGCCTCGGCAAAATCGGCAGCTTGCGTGCTTGTGCGGCGAGCTTCGGCACGCATTTGTTCTAATTTGTCTTCTTCGCCGACTTCGGGAGCTACTTTGTCAATCTCTTGTTGCTGCATTTCTAGCAAATCGCGCTTTTCGGCAAGGGTCGTGTGGCGCGCTTGCAGTGCTTTGCGTTTTTCCGAAAGTGTTTGCAATTTTTGAAGTAGGGTAGAGCGTTCTTGCAAAAGTTGCGGTTCGGCAATGCTAGCATCTATGAGCTGAGCTTGATAGCTTGCTTGTAGTAATTTGTGCTGCGCATGCTGACTGGTATGCACAATAAGTTGCGGGCGTAATTCTTTGGCGGCATCTTGAGAGCTTAAGTTGCCGTTAATATAAAAACGACTGCGCCCGCTTTCGGCAAGAAGCTCTCGACGTAAGATAAGTTCTTCACCATGGAGCAAAAAAATGGCTTCTACATGCGCTTTTTCGTGACCATGACGCACCATATCGGCATGCATTTTTTCGCCAAGCAAAAAATTTAAGGCTTTGAGAATAAAACTTTTTCCGGCGCCTGTTTCACCGGTAAGCACATTCATGCCCGAAGAAAATTCCATTTCGAGGTTGTCGATAAGGGCAAGGCCTTGTATGCGCAAAAAATCTAACATATTGAGTACCAGTTTATTTATTGCGCAAACGCGGATCCAACATATCACGCAAGCTTTCGCCAAGGAGGTTATAACCAAGCACGGTAATAAGAATAGCAAGCCCAGGATACAGCGAAAGCCACGGGGCGATTTCTAGCACGTTTTTACCTTCTAAAAGCATATTGCCCCAACTGGCTGTAGGGGGCTGTACACCAAGGCCAAGAAAACTTAAGGAAGATTCTATCAAGATAGCACCGGCAATGCCAAGGGTGGCCGATACAAGTACAGGGCTTAAGGCATTGGGGAGAATGTGTACACGCAAAATACGCGCACTAGAGGCGCCATTTAAACGGGCTGCCGCTACAAAATCTCTTTGACGTAAAGTGAGAGTTTCTGCACGTACAAGACGAGCTACGCCCATCCACGATGTAAAGCCGATGACAATCATAATGTTAGCAAGGCTTGGCTCCAAAAAAGCTATAACAGCTAAAATAAGAAAGAACGACGGAAAACATAACATAATGTCTACGCCGCGCATGATGGCTTCATCGGTAAGGCCGCCAAAGTAACCGGATATAAGCCCCAGCACAAGGCCAATGCTTACAGAAATTCCTACAGCTACAAAGCCCACCCATAGAGAAATGCGCCCGCCATATAACAAGCGTGAAAAAACATCGCGCCCTAGTTGATCGGTACCTAAAGGAAAAGCATCGCACGGGGGCATAAGTATGGAATCAAGATGCAAGGCTGTGGGGTCATAGGGTGCAAGCCACGGGGCTAAAATAGCGGCCAGTGACATAATTAATACAAAGCTTAATCCCAAAGAAAACATAAAATACTTTTTGAAGAGCAGAGCGAAAGATCTTTTAGGCATTTATGCTGCCTCCTTGGCGGTGCGGATGCGAGGATCTGCAAGACCATAGCCAATATCTGCCAGCACATTGCCAAGCAAGGTCAGTACAGCACCGATGACAAGATTACCCATAATCATGGTATAATCGCGCGCCATAACAGCGGTATAAAACAACTGTCCCAAGCCGGGCAGGGCAAAGATAGATTCAATAATAACAGAACCACCTATGAGCCCTGGAACGGAAAGGCCAAGTAAAGTAATAACAGGCAAAAGCGCATTGCGTAAGGCGTGATGAAAAATAACCTTATGTGTAGGCAATCCTTTAGCTTGTGCTGTTAAAATGTAGTCTTGACGCAAAACTTCGAGCATGGAGGAACGCATAAAACGGGACATACCCGCAATACCGCCTACAGTATAAATGGTGATGGGTAAAATAAGGTGTGAAGTAACGTCCCATATTTTTCCCCATGATGAGAGGTGGTCATAATCTAAAGAAGTAATGCCTGATATGGGCAACCAAGTGTTTTCTATACCGAATTGTAGCATGAGCAACAGGGCAAGCCAAAAACCCGGCATGGCAAAAGCCAAGAAAACAAGAATGGTTATGCTTTTATCAAGCCAAGAATTCTGTTTCCACGCTGAAAGGACGCCCATGGGAATGGCAAGGAGTAGGGTAAGGGCTAGTGCTGCCACATTCATACCCACCGTAAGAGGAAGCCGTTCCATAATTTTATCAAGCACAGGGCGTGCATCAGAAGACATGGAGTTGCCAAAATCAAGATGCACTATGCGCCATAGCCAATCGCCGTATTGTACATACAGTGGTTTGTCTAGGCCATAAAGTGCCTCAAGACGCGCACGTGCCGCCTCGCCCACCTGAGGATTAAGCGTGGTTTCTAAATCGGTAGGGGAGCCGGGTGCAAGGTGAATAACCACAAAACTGATAACAGTAATGCCCCACAATACAATGAGCATCCAAAGTAATTTACGCACTGTACGTAGCCCAAGGGCAAAAAGAAGAGTGCGAGAACTTTGCGGGGCAGTTGTTGTCATAAAGTATCCTTAAGGGGTATTGGCGTTAAATGTTGTCGCGTTTGGTCATCCACGTATGAATATTACGCACTTCTTCTTGCCATTTTGGGGAAATCCGCAATTGGATAAATTGCACATAGAGTGCGTCAAGTAAGTCTAGGCACAATTCCATGAGGTATATCTTTTCAAGAAAGAAAGCGTCAGGGTCGTCGTCATCGCTTTCTTTTTCAATTTTTGGGGTACGCAAGCCATTGCACGAAAAATCTTCAGCCTTTAAGGCTAACTGCCAAGCAAGCTCGTCTTTTTCGAAGCGAATAAGTGCACGGGTTACTTTTTTACCTGTAGCTAGGCCAAAACGAGCCTCACGCAAAGGAGAAAGGGAACCAGAAACAGAGGCTGTTTCTAGGCTATCGCCTTCGCCACCTTGCACCACAATGCGTTGTTCCATCGTTACCGCAAAGGGCATATTCTTTTTATCTACAAAGGACTGTGGCGCTGTATCGCTTTGATACCAAAGCCAGGTGAGGAATTCTTGCCCAAGGACAACGTCAGTAGTCATTTCTGTGCCGGCCATACTTACTCCGCTGCAAAATGTGTGGGTTCAAGGGTATCAAGCTGCATGAGCTGATTTTCATTTAAAAAAGTACTTGCCAACCCGTAGGGGGTCATTTGATCTAAATGTAGGTCAAATGTTTTGGCAAAAAGTTCGGTAAAGAGTTCAATCATCTTATTTTGCGTGGAGGCAAACCAGACGGTGTTTTGTGTGGTAGACCAAACCACGTTAAATTCTGCCGGAATGGGAAGAAAGCGCTGGCGCAGGCGTATCATGACTTGCTCTTTAATTTCTTTTTTGCGTTCTCGGCTTATAAAGTTTTTATTTTGTTCGGCGTTTTTTTGCTTTTCTTCCATAAGAGCTATGGCAAAGTGCTTTTTAATAACGGCCGGTGGTACGCGTCTTGTATCAATACGCAAAGAAAAGACAATATATTCGCCTTTTTGCGGCGGAGCTGTGCGCCATTGGGTATCGAGAAAATCATCATAGCAAGTCCAACCATGAGAGCTTTCTTCAAGCACATTATCAATATCTTGAAAGGCATTAAATTGTAATTTTTCGGTAATATTGGGCCAAAGGTCTTGGGGAATTTCATCCATAATACGAAAACGGGTAAAAGAAACCGATGCGCTGTTAAGTCCCATATGAACTCCTTATGCGTTGTAAAACGTAATAACGTAATAGAGACTTTTACGCTTTGGCGGCCGTCATGGCAAGCAAGAAAAGAGAGATTTTTTTTGTCTGGTTTTATGATGGATAAAGATTATGGACAAATGTTTTTGTAGCGCCATCATAGTTATATTTTTTTGCGCTCAAAAGCCGCCAACGTTTGATGACAGTTTAGAAATTTTTAATGTTGGGTTTTGACGCTTGAAATGGAGAGATGATGGTAGAGATGGCTGGTAGGACATTTGCGGTTTTGCTGAAATTAAGCTTGCGTAAAAGTCTTGGGGGAGAGTTGTAAAATATATATTTAAATGTCCCATAATGA
>CAYJHX010000087.1:0-7449 GCA_964369395.1 uncultured Desulfovibrionaceae bacterium | reverse complement strand
ACTTCGTTACCGACTATAAAATTTATAAAAACTTAACGCTCAATTTCCATGCGTCTTATATTGTTTTAGGCTTTGATGAAGACACTTGGCGCCATACCAATTATGATGCCGCCGACGCTTGGAATATTAGTACGAGTTTTGTGTATTCTTTCTAATGGCGCAGGTGGAGCCTTGGGGTAAACTTGTCAAATAGAAAAAAAATGCGTAGATTGTGCGTTCCCTAGATGCAGTGCGCTTGCGCATGGGTATTTATGAAACGAACTATAGTAAGGGGAGGTCTTTGGACTTCCCCTTTTTTAAAATAAAGAGGAAAGTATGCTGACCTACGAAATGCTAGAAAATAAGCAAAGCAAGGTGGCTGTGGTGGGGTTAGGCTATGTAGGCTTACCTTTAGCTGTAGCCTTAGCAAAGAAGTTTGACGTTATCGGTTTTGATATCAATACAGAGCGTGTGGCTATGCTACAAAAAGGGCATGACAGCACCCTTGAGGTGGAAGATAGTGAACTAGCCGCTTCTAGTGTGCGCTTTACAGCTCACGGTGAAGAATTACAAGAGGCTATGGTTATTATCGTAGCTGTGCCTACCCCTGTAGATGACCATTGCACCCCAGATTTACGGCCGGTACTTGGTGCCAGTAAAACCGTGGGTAAATACATGCCTAAAGGATGCATTGTGTGTTACGAATCTACGGTGTATCCTGGCGTAACCGAAGATGAATGCATTCCCGTGCTGGAGCAAGAGTCTGGTTTGACCTTCGGCACAGATTTTACGGTAGGGTATTCTCCCGAACGTATCAATCCCGGTGATAAGGTCAATCGTTTGGAAACCATTTGTAAGGTGGTGGCAGGGTCTGACACTGAGACTGCAGACCTCTTGGTGCAACTTTACGGCGCCATAGTACAGGCCGGCATTCATAAAGCCCCCACCATTAAAGTGGCCGAAGCGTGTAAAGTTATTGAAAATACACAGCGCGATATTAATATTGCTCTCATGAACGAATTGGCGCTTATTTTCAACAAAATGAATATTGATACCCTTGATGTTCTTGAAGCTTCCGGCACCAAGTGGAACTTTTTGCCCTTCCGTCCCGGTTTGGTAGGTGGCCATTGTATTGGTGTGGACCCCTACTATTTGACCTATAAAGCGCAGGAGCTGGGCTATCATCCAGAAATTATTTTGGCCGGACGCCGCATCAATTCTGGCATGGGCAGTTATATTGCAAGCACTTGTGTAAAAAAACTCATCGAGGCGCAATGCAATGTGAAAGGAGCGCGTGTGGGTATTTTAGGCTTTACCTTCAAGGAAAATGTGCCTGATATTCGCAATACTCGCGTTATTGATATTGTTAAAGAGTTAAAAGAGTTTGGTGTTGAGCCCTTAGTTTATGACCCTGTGGCCGACCCTTGCGAAGTGCAAGAAGAATACAATTTTTCCTTAACATCTTTGACGGATTTGCTTCATTTAGACGCCCTTATGTTGGCAGTTCCCCATGCCGCCTTTAAAGAGCTCTCTTGCAAAGATATTCAAAATATGTTTGGGGAAAAAATTGTAACCCTTTTAGATATAAAAAGCTTTTGGGATAGAGAAGAAATGAAGGCCGCAGGCTTTCATGTGTGGCGCCTGTAAGAACATTTTGAGACCTCTGCACAATTCATTGTGTGTGGTTCCATTTTTTGGGAGGAGAGGGAAACTTTTGCTAACGCCAAAAAGTTTCCCTCTCCTCCCAACCCCTCCTCTCCCTTCAAAACGCGTTAAGCATTGGCGCAAGTTATTTTAGAGACCTTAACAGCCTCTTAAAAAGATTTTCATGCGGCAACTATTGGTCGTAATGTTAAAATGTCTATTGTCGCCATGTAAAAGTTTTTGGAAAGAGGGTCTGGGGGAAAGCCTTTTTTCAAAAAGGTTTTCCCCCAGTAAATTTTGTCAACACTCTTTACTGTAAAACAAAAGCCGACAATTCTCTATGAACTGTCGGCTTTTTATTATTTGTTATGATACCATACTATGCGTGCAATTGCGTGCGTAGTGTCACCAAGTACGTATAAAGAACTTGTTTTAGCTCATCAATATCAATGGGTTTTGATACGTGGGCATTGAGGCCAGCTTCTAGGCTGTCTTGGCGATCTTCTTCCATGGCGTTGGCTGTCATGGCAATGACAGGAATGGCCATGGCATCGTGTTTACGGCTAGCGCGAATGCGTCGTGTAGCTTCTAAGCCATCCATGACTGGCATACGCATATCCATGAGGATAAGGTCGTAATCACTTTCTAAAAACATCTTATAACCTTCTTCGCCGTTATTGGCCACATCTACTGTTACTCCAAATTCTGAAAGTACAGCTAAAGCTACTTCTTGATTGATGGCATTGTCTTCAACTAAGAGGAAACGCATGCCGTTATAATGCGCTGTTTTCCAAGGAGCATCCGGAGTGTTGTCTTGGCCTTGCACGGGGACATACTCATCAAATTGCACAAAGAAGGAAAAGGTAGATCCAGCACCTTCTTCACTTGTTACCGAAATATGCCCACCCATCAATTCTACAAAGGCCTTACAAATGGACAATCCTAGTCCTGTTCCGCCAAAGCGCCGCGAAGTTGAGGCTTCGGCTTGTGTAAAGGGTGTAAATAGGTCTGCTTGCTGTTGCTTGGTCATGCCAATGCCTGTATCTGCAACGCGACAATACAAGCGCACCTTCCCTCGTTCGGCCGGTTCGGCACGAACGGCAATGGTAATCAGCCCATGAGAGGTGAATTTAGAAGCATTACCCGCAAGGTTAAGCAATACTTGTGAAAAACGCAAAGAGTCTCCATTGACGTAGCGAGGTACCGTATCGTCAATAACAACATTGACCCCCGTGTGATTTTCTTTAGCACGAGGCAAGACCAATTCGTGTACCTTTTCGATGGCTTCAAGCACATCAAAAGTTTTCTTTTCTATGGTCATGGCACCAGCTTCAATGCGCGAAAAGTCTAAAATATCATTGATAATACCTAGTAATAAAGACGCCGAAGATTGAATTTTATTCAAATAGTTCAACTGGCGTGTAGGTGGATTGTCTTGAATAGCTAGGCGTGTCATTCCAAGAACGCCGTTCATGGGGGTACGGATTTCGTGGCTCATACGGGCCAAAAAGTCTCGTTGTGCTTGTTTGGCACTTTGAGCAAGGGCTAAGGCATTGCGGTCGGTAATATCTGTCAAAACGCGTAAGTGCACTACTTTTCCATCATGCCAATAAATAAGTCTATCTGCAATGAGGAAGTCTCTGTCTGTCACAGCATTGTGCTCTTCTCTATGCAAAACATTAAAGTCGGGTTTACCGTCTTTGCCAAATAAAGACTCTTGTGGGCAGTCTTGGCAAGGCTCATCGTACCCATACAACGACCTATAACATATGGAATTTTCAATGTCGTGAGCATTCCAAAGATTTTGTAAATAGGAATTGGTATAAATGAGACGGCGGGTTTTTGGGTCTACCACCATAATGGCCAAATCCATATTATTCATCACAGTTTGCAAGGCGCTGATGGCCCGAGCGCTTTCTTCATTGGCCTTGCCCACATTTTCAGCCATATCGTTAATACTGGTCACCACGTCGCCAAACTCCCCTTTCATGGGGGGGAAGCGAAAAGATAAATCTTCTTTAAGTTGGCGTACACCGTCAATAACACTGTTCATGTCGCTTACGGTACGACGTGAAAGAATAATTAAAATAACAGCCGTTAAAATAACGCAACCGACAAGCAATATTAACGTTTCGCGTGTCAATTTGCCCAGTTGCGCCTGCACGTCATCTTCCAACTCATTGGCCCAAATATAGCCAATAACTTTCCCCTCTCGCTCAATGGGATACATGGCATTCATAATTTCGCCGCGAACCATGGTTCCGTGTTCCACTCGTGCTGCATTGGAAACCATAACTTGTCGTCCGGGGTGATCTTCTGCGATGGGCTCTCCTACAGTAGCTTGGTACAATTTACTAGGACCATAGGCTAAAATAGCGTCAAGTTCTTTGCTATAATACCCCACGCCTAGAGCGGACTTTTCGGGGATAATGCTATCACTTTTTTGTGAAAGAACTCTGTTGAGTATTTTTATTTTGTCTTCTCTGGAGGCAGCAAGCGCTCTTTCTTGGTCTAAAATACCATCAAAGCCTTTAGGGCCAAGCATAGTATCAAGCACGTGCGCAATGGACAAAAGCTTATTCTCCTTTTCGGATAATAAAGCATTTTCTACCATTTCCATGCCCAAACGAGCCGCGAAAATAAAGGGAACATTAACAACAAGCAGAAGAATAACGCTTACTTTGAACTGCCACGAAAGTCTAAATTTTTTCATAAAACCCCACAAGTCTAATAACATCTGCTTTAGGTAACAAGAAAACACGCACCGAAAGAAAACAGCTGTCTATGGAAATTCGCTAAAAATGTATTGCCCCAAAATAGTATTCACAGACAATGGGAACGATTGTTGTTTTTGATGAAGAAGGTTATGCCGATAATGCTGTTGGATACAATGCCGCTCTGGAAATAAAGGAGATGCTTGACGTTAAAATTGCATTTTTCCTATGATAACTTCTAAAAGGCTTTTTGTCTAGAACAAAGCAGGAGGTAAATTTAAATGGGGGGTGTCGAAAAAAACGTTAACCTTTTAAAAATAAAACATTTTCTTTTGATTAAATTCTACGAACAAAAATGCCGAAAATAAGAATATGGAATGCGCTTTTTGGTATTTTTATCCCGCGAGGCTCTGTTTTTGTGACGACGAACAATATTTGCGCATATACAGAAAATTTGTACCGCACAAAACAAGCTAAAATTCACTTCTGGCGCCCCTGTAAAGGTATTTAGGGTGAGGGTGTTTTGCTGAAAAAAAGTGTCACTTCTGTTTATATCACAGAAGGCTTGTGTTTTTTCAAGTAGTACGGTATTCTCAAATGTGACGTGACTGTTATATTTTATTACATGAGTTGAGGTTTTCCTTGCGTCCTGCTCAAGAAAAAAAGAAAGTTTCTTATCTTATTTTGGCGTTTGCCTTTTGCACGCTTGTTTTTGCAAGCTTGGGCTATGTTTTTGTAAAAACGCTAGACAATATTTATACAGAACAAGCAGAAGCCTCTCTTTCTAATACCTCCACCTATATTGCGCGCTTTGTGGATTACAGTAACAATGATGCCCAAAGCTATATGCAAACGCTGGGAAATACCTTTACCCAAACAATGGTAGCGCAGCCTCAATTAGCTCCTTTAGAAATATTGGACAGCATGCGCTATATAGCGAAAAAATTTCCTTTTTTCGGGTATATATCTTCTGAAGGGCAAATGATTATTGTCACAGAGTCGCAAGACGTCATTACCTTTGACGATGGCACCAAGCAAAAACTTCTTAGTGGCGCAAAAAACTTCTATGCCATTGGCTACATTAACAATGTAGGACAATATCTTGCCTTACACACCGCACCTGTGCAGCATCAAGGCAAGATCTACGGGCAAGTTTTTAGCGGCACCATGAATTCCACTTTAAGCCAAACACTCTTACCCAAACATTTGCCTTTACTTCAAAATATTTGGTATGCCGTGCTTGATCGCCAAGGGAATATCTTGGACGGTACGGCTCCCGCCCTTTCCTTGGGAACCAATGTGTTGACCACATGGGGCATGGCAGAACAAAACTCTCCTGAATGTCTTCAGCATTTTAGCACCTATTTACAAAATGGCCGTGAAACTTTTGGCGCTGTCACCTTGCAAGGTGTGCCTTATTACGTGAGTTTTACCCCTACGCAACGGGGAGACTGGGTCATCATGGTTTCTGTTACGCAAAAAAGTGTGCAACAGCATTTTCAAGATATTATCTGGACCATCATCGCCACGGGCAGCATTTGGTTGCTCTTTTGTGCGGCTATCTTTTTGCATATTATGCGTATACAGCGACGCGAACGCAAACATGCAGAGCTGTATGCTGAAAAATTACAAAACCTTTTTGATGAAATCCCCAGTGGGGTTGTGCGTTTACAAGACGATGCCGCATGGACGGTGCTTGAATACGGCCCCTCATTTTTATCTACTTTGGGTCTAACGCACGAAGAGCTTGTGGACGATCACGATAATAGTTGGCGTAACCTTGTGCACCCGCAAGACAGGGAAGTCTTGGAAAAAAACGTGCGTGAAGACTTGGCGGAAAATAAAGATTTTCCTGTTTTTGAATATCGACTGCAATTGCGAAATAAAAAAGTTGTTTGGATACTAGAAAGTACGCGTCATATGCAAGACGCTACCGGCTCATGGTTTTGGTCGGTTATTACGAATATTACCGAACGTAAACAAAGTGAGCTGCATAGCCAAAGCACCAGCGATCGCTACAAACATATCTTTGAAGCTTCCGATAAAATTCTTTATGAATACGACTGGAATAAACGCCAGCTTCGCACGACACCGCAATTTTTTGAGAAATTTGCCTATATTTTACCGGAAGGGAAACAGGAATATTATCCCATCGATGAGAGCCTTATCCATCCGGAAGATATGGAACTTTTTGATGCTATGCATTTAAAATTGCAAATGGGAGAAAGGGCCGCAGAGGCGCTGGTTCGTATAAAAAATGCCCAAGACCATTGGATATGGTGTCAACTGCGCCAAAATATTTGGATGGATAAGGAAGATAATACTACGAAGGCCATTGGCGAAATTCGTAATGTGGATGAAGAAACACGCTCCATGCAAAAATTGCGTGAAGATGTGCAGCGCGATGCTTTTACAGGGCTTTTCAACAAGACAGCCACGGCGGAGCTTATTCAGCGCGAACTTATCTTAGAAGGCACCGATAGAGGCTTCCTTTGCATTATTGACGTAGACAACTTTAAGCAGGTCAACGATACTTTGGGCCATGCGCGCGGCGATGCTGTTATTAAGAATTTGGCTTCGGGGCTTGCGCGCATTTTCCGTAGTGATGATATTGTGGGTCGCATTGGTGGCGATGAATACTTGGTTTATATAAAAAATATGCCGAATATGGGTACATTGTTAGTAAAGCTAGACAGCGTACTTTCTTTCTTTAAGCAAACCCTTAAAGACGAGCAAAACGAAGTACGCATTTCTTCTAGCATTGGTATTGCTCTTTTCCCAAAAGATGGCACAAGCTATCAAGAATTATATCAACATGCCGATAGAGCCTTATATCGCTCTAAGAAGAAAAAAGGTATTTACACTTTCTACGATGCCAAAATAGATGTGTAAGCTATCTTATGAGATAGTATCGTCAAATTGTGAGCTTTTGAGATGGATTAAGGAAGATAAACGAGCTTTGAAGGCGTATATGTAGATATGCATGACCGAAGAAGCTTGTGAGCTCTGACGCGAAGAAAGTCGAAAAGGTGCATTTGATGACGCTAACTAGGAAAGATGTTTCTAATTTTTTAACACCTCAGGTGCAGTATGCAAACTACCGACGTTTTTT
>CAYJHX010000086.1:0-7546 GCA_964369395.1 uncultured Desulfovibrionaceae bacterium | reverse complement strand
ATACAAGGAAGACGAAGTTTTTTGCGAAAGGAGTGTACTCTTCTGGTACATGACTAGAGCAAAAAACAAGTCTGACGCAGTAGCTTGCCCTTTTTCAGCCGACTGCACTATTCGGTGGTTCGCGTTACCTCTATAACCGCCGGCAATTTATTCACAGCTGTAATAAGTTGATACAGTTGTTCCACATTACAAACATCAATGACGGCATCAATTTCTGTTTTATTATCTACCATATCGTGCGAACGCAATTCTGAAATATTCACTCCATCTTGCGCAAAAATCAGCGTAATTTTGGCAAGTAAGCCTTTTTCGGTACGTGCTAAAATATGAATGCGAGAATGGAAAGGTTTGGTTTCCTCACCGTCCCAATGCACGGTTATCAGGCGCTCTGGTTCCATATTCGCCACGTTGGGGCAATCGCTACGGTGTACGCTTGTACCAAAGCCGCGACTAATATAGCCTACAATGGCATCACCAGGCACAGGGTTACAACATTTAGCATAGCGCACCAACACTCCATCTACACCGGAAAGACTCACTCCTTCTGGTTTTTTGGACTTAGGCTGCTTTTCTTTTTCCTTATTGGCAGCCTCATTCCCCACTGCATCCGGATGCAAAACAGCGTAAAGTTTGTTGAGTACTTTTCTTGGCGTATGGTGCGCATAGCCCACACTGGCAAAAAGATCGTCTACGCTGTCAAAATTCATGTCGGAAGCCACAAGAGCCAAGTTTCCGTCTTTCAAGGCTTTGGCCACATTCAGGCTGAGCTTACGTCCTTCTTTTTCCAGCATTTCCTTGCCTAATTGCAAGGCACGAGCGCGCTCTTCGGTACGTAAATAGTGTTGAATACGACTGCGAGCTTTGGCAGTCTTGACCATTTTTAACCAGTCACGATTAGGATGGCGCGCTTGATCAGTAATAATTTCAACAATATCACCATTTTTTAGCGGCGTCCCCAAGGGAACAAGCTTGCCATTGACCTTGGTACCGGCGCAATGATGCCCCACCTTGGTATGAATATGGAAAGCAAAATCCAGCGGTGTGGCCCCTTCGGGTAATTCCTTCACTTCCCCTCGAGGAGTATACACAAACACTTCGTCTTTAAAGAGATCCAGGCGCAAAGAATGCATAAATTCCTTGGAGTCTGCCTCATCGCGTTGCCGCTCAAAAATTTCGCGAAGCCATGTAAACTGTTCTAAATCTTTGGGGTTAACTTTCTTCTTTTCTTTATACAACCAGTGAGAAGCCACACCGTGCTCGGCTTGTTGGTGCATAGTTTCCGTACGAATTTGGATTTCTATGCGCTCCCCTTCTGGGCCAATGACGGTGGTGTGCAAACTTTGATAGCCATTGGCTTTGGGCATAGAAATATAATCTTTAAAACGCCCATGCACAGGCCGCCATTTAGAGTGCACAAAACCAAGCACAGCATAACAATCGCGCACATCAGCCACCAACACACGAAAAGCCATAATATCGTGCATTTCATCAAGGCTGACCGAAAGTTGTTGCATTTTTTTATGGATACTGAATTTGTGTTTGATACGCCCATAGACAGTACCTTGAAGATTATTTTCCTGAATAAGCTCTTCAAGGCTACGCACAACTTTGTCAATAATTTTACGCTCTACCACCTGATTTTCATCAAGCCATGCAGTAATTTGATTATAAATATCCGGACGTAAATATTTAAAGCTCAAATCTTCTAAAATTTGCTTTACCCTGTGCAAGCCAAGTCTATTGGCTAAGGGCGCATAAATATCCATGGTTTCTTGAGCAATGCGGCGTTGTTTATGCTCTTTTTGAAAATCAAGAGTACGCATATTGTGGATACGGTCGGCCAATTTTACCATCAGCACGCGAATATCGTGACTCATGGCTAAAATCATTTTGCGAATATTTTCTGCTTGCTGATCTTCTTTAGAGTCAAAAGAAATCATGCTGATTTTTGTGACCCCATCCACAATATCGGCCACATCTTCGCCAAACTGTTCGTCAAGTTCTTCAATGCTGGCCTTGGTGTCTTCTACTGTATCGTGCAAAAGCCCCGCCACCACAGTGGCCTCATCAAAACCAAGTTCAGCCAAGGTATGAGCTACAGCCAAAGGGTGTGACAAATAAGGTTCGCCGGAAAGTCGTGTTTGACCAGCATGGGCAGTAGCCGCATAAACATAGGCTTTTTGTACAAGTTCCACATTGGCTGCAGGATTTTGCGCAAGCATGGTATCAAGAATTTCTTGTATGCGTATCATTACTCTACCTTATATTTTCAAAAGAATAAATTGTAACAGTATTATTGAGGAAGAAGCGTTCGCTGCAACTTTTTAGGAATCCACCATTTATCAAAATTATACATAATCCCTGCAAGCTCTGGCTTTATGCCTTGAAAACGAGCTTGTACCACAGGCAATGCATAAGGAACAAACAAAAAAGCATACGGCTGTTCATCAGCAAAAATTTCTTGCAAACGGGCATAAAATCTTTTGCGTACTTCTATATCCGGCGTTGCGCGCGCTTGTTCTAAAATAGTATCTACTTCTTTGTTGGTATAGCGCGTAAAATTCAACCCGCCGGGCTTTGCTTTTGAAGAGTGCCACACATCATAAATATCGGGATCAGGCGTAAGAGTCCAACCAAGAATAACAGCGTCAAACTGACCTTTGTTGATAAACTCTTTAATAAAAGCTGCCCATTCTACTGTACGAATTTCTACTTTAATGCCCACATCCTTCAGCTGACTTTGAATAACAGTAGCCGTAAGAATGCGTTGTTCATTCCCTTGATTGGTCAGCAATGTAAAAGCAAAATCTTTACCGTCTTTTTCAAGAATACCGTCTTTATTGGTATCCACAAAGCCAGCTTTAGCCAAAAGATTTTTGGCAAGGGCTGCGTCATACTTAGGGGGCTGTAAACTTGTGTGATACGCCCAAGAGCCGGGTTTATACGGCCCAAAAGCAGGTACTCCTTCTCCCATAAGCACCCCCTTCACTATGCCTTCACGGTCAATGGCATGTCCAATGGCTCTGCGCACCTGCACATCTTGGAAAAAGGGATGCAACATATTGTATCCCATAAACACATAGGACGAGGATAAATATTTATATTTACGATAATTTTTTTCCCAAAATGTTCCTTGGGTTTGACGCAAATATTGCTGCGGCGACAACCCCATCATATCTAACTTTCCTGCCCTTGTCTCTAAAAACATGGTAGATAAGTCAGGAATAATGCGAAAAATAACTTGCTGAATAAAAGGCTCACCTGCAAAATATGTGGGGGAGGCATTTAACGTAACAGAAGATCCCGTTACCCAAGGCCCTAAGCGATAGGGTCCTGCACCTATAGGCTTGCGAGAAAAAGAGGTATTGCGTAAATCTTGCCCTTCTAAAATATGTTTGGGCAAAATGGCACTCATCCAAGAAGCTATGGCGCCAGAAAAATAACTATCATAGCGCACCTCAAAACTGTATTTACCTGTTTTGCGAAATTCTTTTACTTGCATAAAGTCTTCGGCATAAGGCGAGGCCGTTTTGGGGTCAATGACAGCCTTCCATGTAAACTCTACATCATCGGCAGTAAGCTCTACGCCATCTTCCCAAAGTATGCCTTTACGCAAACGAAAACGAAGCAGCTTTCCTTCTTCTTCTACACTGTAACTTTCAGCAGCATAGGTTTCAACGCGTACATCTTTATCATAGCGCAAAAGACTCACATAAAGCAAATCTGACACTTCGTGTGAAGCAGAGTCTGTGGCAATATAGGGTATTAAGTTTGAGGGCTCACCTATAGACCCCGTAACAAAACGCCCTCCCCTATCCTCATTTGTAGGAAGAGATACAACAAGTGTATTTTTTTCTTGCACCTGCCCATGGCTTGGAGTACAAACAAAGAAAGTTATTAAACAAAGAAGTACAATAAAAATCTTTCCTCTTGTCATCTGCTGAAAAAAGAGGTATGGTTTCAAATACATGGTCTATTCGCCCTCGGGTTGATATATTATCACATTTTTAAGGATACAGTTTTCATGTTTTTACTGGAACACACAGCTTCATTTCAACAGACATAAAAGTTGCAGTTTTTTTGCAATAGTTTATGGCGCTATCTTTGGATTACTGACATAAAGAAACGCTATTTTACGTAGTTTTAAAATAAATACAAGATTTTGTTTGTACGTAAAAATTTTTCACGATAGTATCCTGTCTTTTCATATAATTTACTAATTTGGCTAACCTAGGAGTTATTCAGCATGACAAGAGCTGAAAAAAACGCCGTTAGAACGCTTGTGCAAAATTTCATGCAAGAATCTATTCCGGAGTATATCCGCGATAGTGGGCAGTACATTTTGTCCGAAAACGGCCTACAACGCATGAATATTAACCATGAAGGTAACCTTTGGAAAGTGGAAGGTACAGTGCAAGGAGATGACTTGCAAGTCTATACCCCAAACTTGCTCATTTCCCTTGATGACTATACTACCAAGGCCAACTGCAATTGTTCAGAGTCTTTTACATCCGTTTGTCGGCATACGGCAGCCGTAACCTTGCAACTGCTTACAGACTTGCGAGATGACGACTCCCAAGAAGAAAGTGCGCCGCAAAAGGCCGAATGGAAGCAAAGCTTTCGTTCTTTTTTCTCTACAGAAATGGAACCAGAAGCAGGTCGACATTACCTTATCTTCCGTTTTTATCCAGAACCAGGACGTTTGTCTGTGGCCTTTTTTCGCGGTCGCCAAAACAAAACCGATATATCTTCTGTCCACACCGAAATCACCCTAGAACAAATCATTCGTAACCCCGAATGGTGTGAACTTTCCCCACAACTCATAGACGTGGCTCGCCAAATTGGGCAACATCAAGATTATTACGGTCATAGGGTAGAAATTCCTGAAGGGCTTGTCTCGTGGTTTTTCTGGGCTATACGCAACGAATATTATCTGTATTGGCAAGATACAGAATATAAAAGCTACATCGAAAACACGCATTTCGTGCTCAAACTCAAGCCAGAAATATTGGATGACGGCTTAAGTTTTTCTGTTTTGCTTATTCACGAAGGGCGCCCCCCCATATCCCTTATGCAACAAGCCCAAACAGGCCAAAGCGAAAGCGAAATTACCTTTCATGGGCAAATACCCATATGGGTTTGTCATAACAGAAATTTCTTTCCCGTACAGACAGGCTTGCAGCTCTCTTTGGTTTATGACCTTCTCTACGCACGCCCCGTAGTGCCCCATGAAGAAATTTCAGAATTTTTAGACAGAGTATGGACACGCCTGCCTAGCACCAATCTTTTTGAACCTGAGCAGTTCTTAAAGCGTATGGCGCCCATTTTTCAACCGGCCACGTATAATCCTAAACTCTTTTTGGATGAAGAAGGTAGCCTGTTAACGCTAGAAATTGAAAACATCTACGAAACAGTACACGGCGAATTTTTGCTTAATGGCCCTAACCCCGATTTTCAAACAGGCTCTTATTCCTATTCCGGATCCACCTTCTTGGTGCAGCGTCACCAAGCAGAAGAAACCGAGCTTTTAGACACCTTAAACGGTATGGGCTTTCAACACAGAAGCAACAAACTCTGGTTCCTTGAGCCGGAGGAAGCCATAGCCTTTTTGCTAGACTCCTACCCTAAGCTCTTAGAGTCATATAGAGTCTTTGGCGAAAAAGCCCTTTCACGCTATAAAGTGCGCACCTCACAATCGGTTATCACCGCTTCAGTAGAAAGCGATGAAAACGATAAATGGTTCTCGTTGGATATCAACATCGAATACGACGGCCAATCTGTTTCCTTAGAGAAAATTTGGAAAGCATGGGTTAAAGGTAAGCGTTATATTCAACTTAAAGACGGCTCCTACACCAGCCTGCCCGATTCTTGGCTTGAGAAATTGGCCCATAAACTACACGCCCTTGGCCTTGATCCCAGCAAGCCACCGCAGCAGAAATTTAAGCAGTACGAAGCGCCCATCCTTGACAATATCTTGGAAGACTTCCCCACGGTGCATACCGATTCCTTCTGGAATAAATTGCGGGAAAAAATCCGCGATTTCCGTGAAGTGCGCGCCATTGAACCACCCAAGGGACTTAATGCCGATTTACGCTCCTACCAAAAGCAAGGTATTTCCTACCTCAACTTTTTATCCGAATACAGCTTTGGTGGTATTTTAGCCGACGAAATGGGGCTTGGAAAAACCATTCAAACCCTTGCCTTTATTCAATATATGGTGGAACGCAAGTACGAAGGGCCAAACCTTATTATCGTGCCCACTTCTGTTTTACCCAACTGGGACAGAGAAGCAGAAAAATTTGTACCGCAATTACGCCGCCTCATTATTTACGGTACCCGCCGTGAAAATATGTTTAAACAAATTATGGAATCTGACCTTGTGGTCACCACTTACGCTCTCTTGCGCCGTGACTTAGAAGAATTTGAAAACTTTGAGTTTAACTCCATCATCTTGGACGAAGCACAAAATATCAAAAATCCCAACACCATCACGGCTCGTTCGGTGCGCAATATCAATGCCAGAATGCGCCTATGCCTTTCCGGTACCCCCATCGAAAACAACCTCTTTGAATTATGGTCGCTCTTTGAATTCCTCATGCCAGGCTTCTTAGGCTCACAGCACTCATTCCAGCGCGGCATTGTCAAACCCATCAAAGACGGCGATGTAGAAACACTTGACTACTTGCGCACACGCGTACGCCCCTTTATCTTGCGCCGTACCAAAGCCGAAGTGGCCAAAGACCTTCCCCCAAAAGTGGAAAGCGTCACCTGTTGTGCCTTGGAAGATGCCCAAGCAGAACTCTACGCAGCCCTTGCGCATAAGCTCAAAATGCAAGTATTGGCCGATGTGGATGAAAAAGGTATTGGCAAGAGCCAAATGTCCATATTGGATGCTCTGCTCAAATTACGCCAAATTTGTTGTCACCCACGCCTCTTAAAAATAGATATGCCTGGTTTTTCCAACAATCTGCCTTCAGGCAAATTTGATGCTTTCAAAAACATGGTCACCGATATTGTAGAAGGTGGGCACAAAGTGCTGGTCTTCTCGCAATTTGTGCAAATGTTACACATCATTCGCCAATGGTTACAAGCTTCAGATATCCCCTTCTGTTATTTAGATGGGGCAAGCAAGAACCGTTTTGAGCAGGTGGATACGTTTAACAACACCCCTGAAATTCCCATCTTCCTTATTTCACTCAAAGCTGGGGGTACAGGGCTTAACCTAACATCGGCCGACTACGTTATTCACTACGACCCATGGTGGAACCCCGCTGTGGAAAACCAAGCCACAGACCGTACTCACCGTATCGGCCAAACTAAACAAGTATTCTCCTACAAGCTTATTTGTCAAAATACTGTGGAAGAAAAGATTCTTAAATTGCAAGAAGCCAAGCGTGGCGTAGCCGAAGCCATTATTCCCGGCCAAGATACCATGCAATCGCTTACCCGCGAAGACTTAGAAATGCTCTTTGATGTATAGAAGATGAAGCTTTTTGTGGGGGGAAGGAGAGCCCTTTTGCTAGCGCCCAAAAGGGCTCTCCTTCCC
>CAYJHX010000085.1:0-7561 GCA_964369395.1 uncultured Desulfovibrionaceae bacterium | reverse complement strand
CTAAAAGGCACGAAAATCAATCGCTTAACGGCGCAAGTAAATTGTGCCTACTCTTTGATTTATCGGTCGCATTGACTGTTGTCAACGCTCCATAAGACTCCGTACAATGAATTGTGCAGGAGTCTTTATTATGATGTTGTTTTCATAACCTTTGCTATAATTTGAAGGCATTGCTCTACCAAATGCGTATGGGCTTGACTACCCATATGGCCTATACGAAACACCTTGCCCTGCATGGGGCCAAACGATCCGGCCACGGCAAGGCCTTGGTCGGCAAGGGCTTGTTGCCATTGTTCCCAAGTAAACCCGTCAGGAATCATGGCTGCCGTTACCGTGGGAGAGTTGATGGCTTTAGCGTCTGTCCAAAGGTCTATGCCAAGATTTTGTAAACCCTCACGGCATGCACTGGCGGCCTTTTCGTGTCTGGCAAAGACGTTTTCAAGACCTTCGGCTAAAAGAGCTTGTAAAGAGGCGTGCAACGCCGCAACCCCATGGGGATAGGGCGTGTAGGGGCATAGGCGATCTTGGAGGACATTTTTCCAAGGTAAGAGGGCGTCGTAGCCGGCATAGTTTACTTCTGCTGCTCTGTGCCATGCGGCGGGGCTAAGACCAAGAATGCTTATGTTTGGCGGTGCAGAAAAACACTTTTGCGAGCCGCCAAGCAAAATATCAATATGCCACGCATCCATGCATACGGGGGCGCCGCCAAGGCTAGAAACGGCATCCACATAAAAAAGAGGCACAGCATGCTTTTGCTTAAGGGCGCCAAGCTCTGCCAATGGATTTAAGGTGCCAGAGGGCGTTTCGCAATGCACCGCTGTAATCATATGCGGTTTGAACTCTTGAATGGTTTTTTCGATGTGCTCTAGATTGTGGATGGTGCTATTGTAGGCAAAGGAAATTTTCTGTACCTCGCAGCCAAGCCCTGCTGCCATGTCGCCAATGCCATCGCCAAAGACACCGGTGCCGATGGAGAGCACACGATCTTTGGCCTGTAAGCAACTTTTAAGACCTGCCCAGAGGGCCAGCATACCTTCACCTGTCATGGTGATGACATCGTGCTTGGTGCCCATAATTTGGGCAAGCAGGGTGTTCGTAGCTGCATAGAGGGGCAAGAAATCTTCTTCGTTGGTGCCATAATCACGAGAAAGTACTTCGCGAAGGGTAGCAGGAACGTAAGTAGGGCCAGCAATCATAGAAAGAGGAGTGTGAAGCATACAATCAATTCCTTTGTATTTTATGGAGAGTATAAAAACGGGGTGATATAGCGAACGTTCTTTATTCCAAGGTCTTGTTATAAATCAAGATGCTCTATGTCGCCCGCAATTAATGCTTTTTTTAAGAATAAGGAACCCACTCTGGCAAAACGTTCTTTGTCGTCGGTGGTCATAAAATGGCAAGTTCCCACGTTGTTTTGCTTGAGATTAAAAAGACCTTGTTGTTGAAGAGCTTTTTCCACGGCCACTGCTGTGGTGGCGGCAGAGTCCACAATGTTTATGTCTTTACCAAGCACGTTGGCGATGGCCTCGCGCAAAGGGGGAAAGTGCGTACAGCCCAAAAGCAGCGTGTCGGGGCTTTGACTGTCTTTTGCTGTGTCGGCACCAAAAAAGATATGCTCAAGATAGCGCAAAATGATTCCTTCCACCAAGGGGCCGTCCATCCAGCCTTCTTCTGCAAGGGGCACAAAAAGGGTGCAGGCTTGTCCGGTAATATGTATGTCTTGGCGTTGTGAATGGATGGCTTTATGATACGCTTTACCTTTAATAGTGCCCTCGGTGGCAATGACGGCAATATGCCCGTTGCGGGTGCTACGTATGGCGGCTTCTGCTCCGGGTTCGATAACGCCAATGACGGGCAGGGGGGCAAAGGCTTGGCGTAACGAAGGCAGTGCCGCTGCCGTGGCCGTATTGCAGGCAATAACCAGCATTTTTATGCCCTTTTCCACCAGCTTTTTAGAGGCTTGTAGGGCATAGTTGGCTACCGTTTCTGGGCTTTTGGTGCCATAGGGCAGGCGGGCTGTATCGCCCAAGTAGAGTAAATTTTCGTGGGGTAGGGTTTCGTGAATGGCCTTAAGTACGGTGAGCCCGCCAACGCCGGAATCAAAAATGCCAATGGGAAGATGTTGTTTTGTCATAGTTTAGCCTAAAATCAATTTCACATATCGTGTGGAGATAGTCATAAGCGCGGAAGCAAAAAAACACAAGGTATAAACAAGCTAAGGGTATAGGGCGCTTTTGGCCGAAAGAAAAAGTACTTAGGCTCTGTAGGGAGTATTTTTTTATATTTTACTCAATACATGAACTATAGGCTGTGCAAAAAGGGTTGTATGCGAGGCAAGCGAAGTTTTTTCTTGAAGGCATAGGACTCTTCTGGTCCATGCCGAAAGAAAAAAAAGCTTAACGAAGCAGACAGCCCTTTTTGCACAGTCTATCTGATGAGCTCGTAACTCGTTGCCATAATCGGCGCCCGCAAAGTATCTAAAACACGTTCCAGCAATATACCATGATGTTGGGGTTCATTGTGTCCAAAAGTAGCCCGAATGCCCATGGTGACAAATTGCACAGCCCTATCTATGGCTAAAGGTAAAGAGTCGCCAAGCAGTAAAGAACCTGTCAATACCGAGGCAAAGCAATCGCCAGTTCCCGGATAAAAAGCCGGAATATAAGAACAGTCGACGCGCCAAAAGCGCTCTTGCCTCGCGTCATAGGCCACCACAGACACATGGCCTGACTGCGTGCTAATAGGGGCAGAGGTGATGACGGCAATTCGAGGTCCCATGGCGGTGAGTCGCAAGAGGCGCTCTTTGATGGCTTCAATACTCAATTGCTCTGTATAGGGTTCATCAAGCAGCCAGCAGGCTTCGGAATGATTGGGGGTAATGCAATCGGCATGGCGTATGAGGGCGCGCATGCGTTCTACCATTTCTTGAGTCATGGTGGGATCTAGTTGACCATTATCACCAAGGACGGGGTCTATAACGGCAAAGCCCTGATCACTTTTACAGTATTTTATGGTGTTTTCCACCACATCCATCTGCGCCGCAGAACCAAGAAAGCCGGAGTAGATGGCGTCAAAGCGCAAATCTAAGGCTTGCCAATGGGTGAGGAATTGTTGCATCTCGCTTTCTAAATCATAAAAAGAAAAATCGGTAAATATTGTGGTATGGGTAGATAATACCGCCGTAGGCATAGGGCACACTTGAATACCCATGGTGGAAAGTATGGGGATAACTACGGTCAGTGAGGTGCGACCAAAACCTGATAAATCGTGAATAGCGGCCACCTTTGGCACGGGGGAATGTAACATAGTTAGCTCTTTGTTGTGTGGTCTGTAGCGGAACGTGTGTGCTGTTGAAAAAGAGTGTGTTCTTCAGCAGTTAGAGAAAATGATTGCTCTGCTTGAGGAAAGGTGCCTGCGCGCACATCTTGGCTGTACTGCGTGATGGCCTGCGTGATGTCGTGGCCTATCTGTGCATATTTTTTGACAAATTTTGGAACATGCCCAGTATTGAGTCCTAACATATCATGATACACAAGCACTTGTCCGTCGCAATGGGCACCAGCACCAATGCCAATGGTGGGGATGTCTATACTTTGTGTTATGTGCGCCGCCACCTCAAAAGGCACGCATTCTAGCACAAGGCTAAAACAGCCAGCACTTTCAAGGGCTTTGGCTTCTTGTAAAAGCTGTTCTGCCGCGCGTACTGTATTGCCTTGTACTTTATAACCGCCCAAGGTAGCCACACGTTGCGGCGTTAGGCCAATATGCCCCATAACGGGAATACCAGCAGCAATGAGGGCTTGTATTTGCGGTAAAATAGTAAAGGCCCCTTCTAATTTGACAGCGCGTGCACCGCCTTGGCTCAGTAATCTTCCGGCATTGTCTAAGGCCGTAGAAACATCTTTTTCATAACTTAAAAAGGGCATATCGCAGACCACCAGCGCCGAATGTACGGCTTTGGACACAGCGCGACAGTGGTGTACCATGGCATCCATGGTTACGGCTAAAGTGTCTTGATCTCCAAGAACTACCATGCCTAAGGAGTCTCCCACCAACACCATATCTACCCCGCCTGCTTCGGCAAAGAGGGCAGAGGGATAGTCATAAGCGGTAAGCATGACAATTTTTTCTTGTCCTTTTTTTTGTCGAATATGTAGGCTTGTTAGTGCAGGAGCGTTACAAGGGGCTTTTTGAGAAGACATGGCGCTTCCTTATAAGGTATATGTGATAAAATACTGTTGTTGGTAACCATGCGGTAAGGTACCAAATATGGCTGTTTCGTCAAATACTTTTTCGAGACCTTTGCAGAGCAAATAGATGGGGTAAAATGCTGGCTTTGGCAGTGTGTTTTCTATGGTGAAATATTTTGCCAAGAAAATTTGTAGGAGCTTTAATTTCCTGTAGGAAAACGATGAAGATGGCATTTCATCAGAACCTTTTTGTTTAAACAGATTTTTTCAACAGGCTGTTATAGTGTGCAACTGTGCGGCAAAGAAAAAAGCTAGGCAAAATTTGCCTACCCCCTAAAGACTAGGCAAATTTTGCCGATTTGAGAATGTGTACGCGAGGCCTATGCTCATTGTAGGGTATAAGGCCTCTTGGGTATGGCTAACGAGTTTCTATGAACAATAACTATTTCCAGGATGGAAATACGGTAAGCGTCTCTTTTTTTAGGTAGGGCGCGCATTCAAGGAGGAATGTTGTGGAAAAAATCACAGACAATAGCTATGGGGCTTTTGCAGTAATGTATAGTTGGGCAACACAGTACAAAAGTTTGTGCCTTTCTACAAAGCGCTTAGCTTTTAGCTTGTGTGGCCTTGGTTTTGGTGTTGTTGGTGAAGAGCCTTGTTCGCTTATGCATATGCAGCTTTCTGCTTTTGCCTCAAAAGCATGCGGTGTTGCTATGCAGCAAGGTGGTGTGGTGTACGGTGACGATCTGGCTGTAATTTCCCCTGTTTTAACAAACGCAAGTGCCGTGAAGACTTTTGCACCAGAGGAAGATTTATCATGCCAGAGCGTGCAGCACTTAGAAAATTCTGTCAAAAGCCTGACAGGAAATGTCGAAAAAACGTCTCCTGTCGATGTCATCACAGAAATGGCAGCTTTTGTTCGAAATCAAATTTTAACGCAATCTACGGTGGTTACACTTGGACGCTCTAGTGCTATGCCTCGTATGGCTTTGCATCTTATGGCCAGTTAAAAGCTTGCTTGGGGAAGGGAGCTTGGTATTGCTGGGCGTAAAACTGGTTACAAAGAGAAATTAAGAAAAAACTTATATTTCTCATGGATAGATGTGTGGACTCTTGTGTCAGGAGGCATATTTAGCTGTCAATGTATGTTAAAAAAAACTGTACAGCGCTTTTGTCTTTGGTACGCAATTTGCTTCACATAAAGTGTAGCCTTGGTTAGGTAAAATTTGCCGCCAAACGGGCTGACCCAGAAGTCCGCGCTACTGAATTCGGAAATACAGTATGTATTTTTTTATTAACATCAAAGCCCTTATGGGCGCTGTCGGTGGAAGATTGCAAGGACGCAATCGCGCATAAAGCTCCACTAGGCTGTCAAACATTCACGGAGGAATGTTATGGGACTTACTATTAATCACAATGCAATGGCCCTCAATGCTGCGAACAACTTAACCAGCCACTATGGTAACTTAAGTACATCGACCTCACGTTTGTCTTCTGGTATGCGTATTAACGGCGCTGCTGACGACGCTGCTGGTCTTGCTATTCGCGAACTTATGCGTGCAGATATTACAGCTTTGAATCAAGGTGTGCGTAACGCCAATGATGCTATTTCATTATTACAAACGGCTGACGGCGCCCTTGGCGTTATTGACGCGCAGCTCATTCGTATGAAAGAATTGGCAGAACAAGGCGCTACCGGTACTTACGACTCAACGCAGCGTTTGATGATTGAATCAGAATATCAATCCATCGCTTCTGAAATTACCCGTATTGCCAATGCAACCGACTTTAACGGCGTAAAGCTGCTTGACGGTTCGCTTTCTGGTAATCACAACGGTAATGGCTTAAAGTCTACTGGTGAGTTAAAGATTCACTTTGGTACTTTAAATGACTCTGCACAAGACTATTACTATATCCGTATCGGTGATAGTACTTCTTCTGCACTGGGTCTTGGTAATAATAGCTCCGCAGACGCCGGGCATACTGTGTCTACACAGTCTCAAGCTCAGGCTGCTCTTGTGGCTATTACCGACGCCATTGTTTCTAAGGATAAAATCAGAGCACACATTGGTGCCTTGCAAAACCGTTTAGAAGCAACTGTAGATAACTTGACAATTCAATCTGAGAATATGGCTGCCGCAGAATCGCGCATTTCCGACGTGGACGTATCCATGGAAATGACCAACTTTGTGCGTAACCAAATTCTTACTCAATCTGCTGTTGCCATGCTTGGTCAAGCAAACTCCATGCCCCGTATGGCCATGAACCTTATCGGCGGCTAATTATAGTTTGCCTGTGTAAGCTTTGTGCTTACACAAGGCTTACGCAGGCAACGCCAGAGATGGCATAAAATCCCCCTAAGATCTGGGTTCTTGGGGGGATTTTTTTATGTATGCACAGAGGCATTTGTACATAACTTTCCTTATTTCTCTTTTTCGGTATATATATTGCTTCACACTCTGTGCAGGGGTAGATAGGCAATTTTTGCCGCCCGCATAAACGCACCCAGACGTTTATACTGCTTGGGCGTATTTTTACGCCGTAACATACTAATCGCTCTTCGGAGCACTGTCAGTGGAAGATTGCAAGGACGCAATCGCGCATAAAGCTCCACTAGGCTGTCAAACATTCACGGAGGAATGTTATGGGACTTACTATTAATCACAATGCAATGGCCCTCAATGCTGCGAACAACTTAACCAGCCACTATGGTAACTTAAGTACATCGACCTCACGTTTGTCTTCTGGTATGCGTATTAACGGTGCTGCTGACGATGCTGCTGGTCTTGCCATTCGCGAACTTATGCGTGCAGATATTACTGCGTTAAACCAAGGCGTTCGCAATGCCAACGATGCTATTTCGTTGTTGCAAACGGCTGATGGCGCCCTTGGCGTTATTGACGCGCAGCTTATCCGCATGAAAGAGTTAGCTGAACAAGGCGCTACCGGTACTTATGACTCAACACAACGTTTGATGATTGAGTCAGAGTATCAATCGATTGCTTCAGAAATTACCCGTATTGCCAATGCCACCGACTTTAACGGTGTAAAGCTCTTAGACGGAACACTTTCTGGAGACCACAATGGTGATGGCTTAAAGTCTACCGGTTCTTTGTTGGTGCACTTTGGCACGATGAATGACTCTGCGCAAGATTATTACTATATCCGTATCGGTGATAGTACTTCTTCTGCACTGGGTCTTGGTAATAATAGCTCCGCAGACGCCGGGCATACTGTGTCTACACAGTCGCAAGCTCAGGCTGCTCTTGTGGCTATTACCGATGCGATCGTGTCTAAGGACAAAATCAGAGCACATATTGGTGCCATTCAAAACCGCTTGGAAGCCACAGTTGATAACTTGACTATTCAGT